>NZ_JCBAJO010000085.1:0-18815 GCF_059772245.1 Cupriavidus sp. R6-3 | reverse complement strand
CCCGCCAGCCGCAACCGTCCGCGGCTGCGCGGACGCAGCAGCAGCACGCGGCAGCCGTAGCTCTGGCCATGCCCGTCCCCATCGCCGCGCGCATGGCCCGGCCCGACCACGAAGCGCAGTTGCAGATCCGGTTCGGACAGTTCGGGCTGGCTCCTGAGCAGCGCGCCCGCGCTGACGGGCTCCGCCTGCGCCAGCGTGTTGCGCCGCCCGCCGAGTCCGGCCCCATGCCGCAGCCAGTGCCACGCCGCGGCGAGCGACCTGCCGATCGACGAATCGCCACCGAGAAAACGCGGCCCGAACGATTGCCGCAGCGACGGCGGCGTCGGCCCGCGCTTGTGCAGCAGCATGCCGACCGGTTGCTGCAGATTCAAACCCACGCCGGGCAGATGCTGCACGACGCCGATGCCGTGCTCGCGCAGATGATCGGCGGGCCCGATACCGGAGACCATCAGCAGTTGCGGCGAGCCGATCGCGCCGGCGGCGAGCACCACCTCGCGCCGCGCGCGCAACTGGACGATCCGGCCGTGGCGCAGCGCCTGCACGCCGACCGCGCGGCGGCCTTCGAAGAGAATGCGCTGCGCCTGCATGCCGTGCAGGACCTGCAGGTTGCCGCCGACGCCGCGATGCAGATAGGCACGCGCCGCGCTCCACGGCTCGCCGCGATGGCGCGCGCTCTGGAACCAGCCGACGCCCTCCTGCCGGGGGCCATTGAAGTCGTCGTTGCGCGGGTGGCCGGCATGGGCGGCCGACTCGACGAAGTAGCGGGCCAGCGGCGAAGGCGCGGAGGGATCGCCGACATGCAGCGGACCGTTGCCGCCATGCCAGGGGTCATCGTCGCGCCCCATCACGCGGGTATTGCATTCGGCGCGGCGAAAGCACGGCAGCACGTCGTCCCAGGACCAGCCGTCGCAGCCGGCCTCGGCCCAGCCGTCGTAGTCGGATGGCGCGCCGCGCAGATAGGGACCCCAGTCCGGCGCGTCATCGTCGGGCCAGGCGGCCTCGAGCAGGGCGATCGATTCGCTGCCGCTGTCGGCGAGCCTGCCGGCCAGCGCGCACGCCGCCGCGCCGCCCCCGATCACGATGTAATCGAAACTGGTGTCCATTTGTCCCCTCGCACGATGGCAAGTCGGCGCGCCGCTTGCTTCGCGCATCGGGCCGCCACGCAGGGCCGGCGGACGGGGCGCGAACGCGGTCTATGCTGCCCAGTGTAGGCGCTTTGTCGAGGGGCAGAAGGAGAACGCGGAGGGGCCGGTCGAGCCCGGCGAAAACGCGGGGGAAACGCGGCGAACGCGCGGCGGAAATGGCGGGAATGCCGGGAAAAGGCGGGGGGAATGGCAGGAAAAAGTAGGCAGGACGCGCGCGCGCCCCGCCCTTGCGGCCGGTATTACGCCTTCAGCATCGGCTTGCCCAGCATCCGCGACAGCACCGCTTCCGGCGAGTGCGTGTGGTCCGAGATCGCGCGCGGATCGAGGTAGTAGGTCTGCTCCATCATCGCGCGGCCGCGCATCGCGGCGTGCAGCACCTGATCGCTGAAGACGATCCAGGTCGAACCCGGCGGGAAGTGGAATTCCTGCTGCGGTACCTTGGCCTGGTAGTCCAGGTCGGCCTTGGCCATGTCGTGCAGCTGCAGCATGCGGTGGTCGTATTCCGAGCGCTCGCGCTTGGTGATATGCAGCTGCTTCATCAGCCAGGCCTGTCCCGGCCACATGCCCTTGGTGCGCGGCACGAAGCGCTGGGCGAAATCGGCGAAGGGCTCGCCGACGCGCCACACCCGCGGCGCCTGCGGATCGATGTTGTGGAAGACGCGCAGCAGGCGCTTGCCCAGCATCGGATTGGACGGGAACGAGTCCACGTGCAGCCGCGTATCGTCCTTGCGCCAGCTGACCGGGCGCCCGGCGATTTCGCTGGGCCGCAGCGAGGTGCCGGCGCGCTCCAGATGCGGGCCGTATTCGGGGAACAGCGCCAGCACCAGCCGCTCGCTGTATTCGGCATAGCGCCGGATCAGCGCGTACAGGTCGGCGAGATCCTGGGGGCTGCCCACGGCGCCGCGCACCGCGGTGTCGTTGGCGCGCAGGTTGATGTTCTTGGACTTGCCATCCGACCAGCGGCTGTCGAGGAAGCGCTCCTCGCCCGGTTCGAAGCGGAAATGCAGGTCGGGGAAGTACAGCACCGCGCCCTGCTCGAGCTCGCGGCGCAGGCCCGCGGCCGTTTCGGCGCGCAGCTGCGGCGCCCAGTCGGTATAGGGCTGCGGGCGGATCAGGTCGAGCCCGCCGGCAGCGGCGGACGGCGCCGCGCCGGTCGAAGGCGCGACGGGAGGGACAGCGGTTTGAACGGACATGGGATTCCTCGGCATGCTGGCGTGTGCCACGCCTGATGGCGCGATTCTACCGCCGCGCCACGGCACGCTTGGCGCGCCAGCGTCGCGCCATGTTTTCGGCTCTTGAAGCGACGTCGTCCGACACTACATTCGTGACGAAGCGCGCCGGCCAGCGCCGGCACGCGGGGGGCCGGCCGCGCCGGTCCGAATACGAGTCGCTAGGAGTAGCAAGGAGCAAGGAGGTAATGCCATGTACGCATCGTTGCTGAGTTCTCCGGGCAGCCTGTTTGCCGAGTTCGACCGGCTGCAGCGCGAACTGCAACAGTTCCTCTCGACGCCGAGCAGCATCCGCGCGGTGGCGCGCGGCGCGTTTCCTGCCGTCAACATCGGCATGACGCCGTCCAGCGTCGAGGTCTATGCCTTCGCGCCGGGTATCGATCCGTCCACGCTCGACGTCAGCGTCGACCGCGGCCTGCTGACCATCGCCGGCCAGCGCAGCGCGCAGATGCAGGGCACGCAGCCACAAACCGCGCAGAGCGGGCAGACCGACCCGTCGGCCAGTCAGCAGGCCGGCCAGCAGGGCCAGTCGGCCTCGGGCTCGGGCTCGGGCTCTTCAAGGCTGGGCGAGGACACCAACGTCTATGTGCGGGAGCGCTTCAACGGCAGCTTCCGGCGCGTGATTTCGCTGCCGGAGGACGTCGATACCGCCCGGATCGACGCCACCTATCGCGACGGGCTGCTGCGGATCTCGATCGCTCGCCAGGAATCGGCCCAGCCGCGCCGGATCACCGTGAACTGACCCGATGATTGCACCGAGCAGGAGGTTCATCATGAACGATCAAGCCGTCACCCGGACCGACCAGGACCGGAACCTGAACGTGAACGCGAACGTCGGCGGAAAGAACGACAACGGCAATGCGGCCGCCAACGCGACGCTGTTGCCGCGCGTGGACGTGACCGAGGATTCGACCGGCATCACGCTGCTGGCGGACCTGCCGGGCGTGTCGCGCGACACGCTGCAGGTGCGCGCCGACCGCGACAGCCTGACCATCGAGGGCGAGATTCGCCAGGAGATGCCCGAAGGGCTGGAGCCGGTCTATGCCGAGGTGCAGATCGCCCGCTACAAGCGCGTCTTCACGCTGAGCCGCGAGCTGGACAGCAGCGCGATCTCGGCGGTGCTGAAGGACGGCGTGCTGAATCTGCGGATTCCGAAGCAGGCCGAAGCGCAGCCGCGTCGGATCGAAGTGAAGGTAGGGTGAGAGGGAGGGCGGCGGTGGCCTTTGGGCCGCCGCTGCCCTCCCCGGCCCTCTCCCGCGGGCGGGAGAGGGGAGAACACCTGGAAGGATTACAGCCCGGCCGCCGCGCGCAGTGCCGCGGCCTTGTCGGTGGCTTCCCACGAGAATTCCGGCTCCTCGCGGCCGAAGTGGCCGTAGGCGGCGGTCTTCTCGTAGATCGGGCGCAGCAGGTCCAGCATCTGCACGATGCCCTTGGGCCGCAGGTCGAAGTGCTCCATCACCAGTTTGGCGATCGCCTCGTCCGAGATCTTGCCGGTGCCTTCGGTGTAGACCGTCACGTTGATCGGGCGCGCCACGCCGATCGCGTAGCTGACCTGCACCTGGCACTGGCGCGCCAGGCCCGCGGCCACCACGTTCTTGGCCACATAGCGGGCCGCGTAGGCCGCCGAGCGGTCGACCTTGGACGGGTCCTTGCCCGAGAACGCGCCGCCGCCGTGCGGCGCCGCGCCGCCATAGGTGTCGACGATGATCTTGCGGCCGGTCAGGCCGCAGTCGCCCTGCGGGCCGCCGATGACGAAGCGGCCGGTCGGGTTCACCAGGTACTTGGTGTCCTTGAGCATCTCGGGCGGCAGCACCGGCTTGATGATCTCCTCGATCACCGCCTCGCGGATCTGCGCCTGGGTGATGTCCGGCGCGTGCTGGGTCGACAGCACCACGGTGTCGACGCTGTGCGGACGGCCGTCGACATAGCGCACGGTGACCTGCGACTTGGCGTCCGGACGCAGCCAGGGCAGGCGGCCGTCGCGGCGCAGCTGCGACTGGCGCTCGACCAGGCGGTGCGAGTAGTAGATCGGGAACGGCATCAGTTCCGGGGTCTCGTCGCAGGCATAGCCGAACATCAGGCCCTGGTCGCCGGCGCCCTGGTTCAGATAATCGTCCGAGGCACGGTCGACGCCCTGCGCGATATCGGGCGATTGCTTGTCGTAGGCCACCAGCACGGCGCAGCCCTTGTAATCGATGCCGTAATCGGTGTTGTCGTAGCCGATGCGCTTGATGGTTTCGCGCGCGACCTGGATATAGTCGACGTTGGCCGTGGTGGTGATTTCCCCGGCCAATACCACCAGCCCGGTATTGCACAGGGTTTCGGCGGCGACGCGCGCGTATTTGTCCTGGGCCAGGATGGCGTCCAGGACGGCGTCGGAAATCTGGTCGGCGACCTTGTCGGGATGGCCTTCGGAGACGGATTCCGAAGTAAAGAGGAAGTCGTTTGCCACGAACTTTTTCTCCAGGTTAGCTATTGCGTGCCAACCATGTTCAGTCCGGGCGGCGACGCTTTAGCGGTATTTTCAGCACGTCCTGATGAGACGGTATCGCCCCGCAAGTTGTCAGTTAACTCGGCGATGCGCGGTATTATACGCGCCTGCGCGGCGCCGCACACGCGCCGCCGCAACGGTGTGCCGAGGCCATCGGCGCTCGCCGAGGCGATCGGCGGCGGCCGCGAAACAATAACCGCGGAAGAATGAACCACGCCGGCCCGGGGCCGGCCCCTTGTTGGGACTCCATGACCTTCCTGTTCTGGCTGATTGCCCGCTTGCCGCTGGCATGGCTGCAAGCCATTGGCGGCGTGCTCGGCCTGCTGGCCGCGCGCCTGCCGGGCCGCTACGGCAGGCGACTCACCGAGAATTTCCGCCAGGCCTATCCCGACGCCACCGACCAGATGCTGGCCGAGGCGGCGCGCTCCACCGGCCGGATGGTGATGGAGATGCCGTACTTCTGGAGCCGCAGGACGCTGAAGGCGCGGCTGGCCGGGTTCTCCGAACACACCTGGCCGGAGCTCGACCGGCTGCTGGGCAAGGGCAACGGGCTGATCATGCTGGTCCCCCATCTCGGTTGCTTCGAAGTACTGCCCCAGGCGTACGCGCTGCGCCACAAGGTGACCGCGCTGTACAAGCCGCCGCACCAGCCATGGCTGCGCGACTGGATCGAGCGCATGCGCACCCGCCCCAATCTGGTGATGGCGGCGGCCACGCCGCGCGGCGTGCGCACGCTGGTCAAGGCGCTCAAGCGCGGCGAGTCGATCGGCATCCTGCCCGACCAGGTGCCCAAGGGCGGCGAAGGGGTATGGGCGCCGTTCTTCGGCAAGCCCGCGTACACCATGACCCTGGTGCAGCGCCTGCAGCAACTGACCGGCGCGCCGATTGCGATGGTCTTCGCCGAGCGCACCGCGCAAGGCGCCACCTATATCGCCCACATGCGGGTGCTGGAAGACAAGCTGCCGGACGATCCCGTCGCGGCCGCCACCGTGCTCAACCGCACGGTCGAATCGCTGGTCGCCGAAGCGCCGACGCAATACCTGTGGGGCTACAACCGTTACAAGCACCCGGCGGGTGCGGAGCTCCCGCCCCAAGCCGCGTGACAGACTCCCATGACTTACCTGTTCTGGCTGATTTCCCGCCTGCCGCTGGCCTGGTTGCAGGCCATCGGCGGCGCGCTGGGCCTGCTGGCAGCCAAGTGGCCGGGCCGCTACGGGACGCGCCTGACCGAGAACTTCCGCCACGCCTTTCCTGACGCCACCGACGAGATGGTGAACGAGGCCGCCCGCTCGATGGGACGCATGATCCTGGAGATGCCCTATTTCTGGACCCGGCACACCATCAAGGCGAAGCTGTACGACTTCAACGAGGTGGTCTGGCCGGCGCTGGACCGGCTGCAGGACCAGGGACGCGGCGTGATCGTGCTGACGCCGCACCTGGGCTGCTTCGAGGTATTGCCGCAGTCGTATGCGATGCGCCGGCCCGTCACGGTGCTGTTCAAGCCGCCGCACCAGCCCTGGCTGCGCGACTGGGTCGAACGCATGCGCAACCGGCCGAACATGACCAGCGCGCCGGCCAATCCGCGCGGCGTGCGCATGCTGGTCAAGGCGCTCAAGCGCAAGGAGGCCATCGGCATCCTGCCCGACCAGGTGCCGATCGGCGGGGAGGGCACGTGGGCGCCGTTCTTCGGCCGTCCCGCGTACACGATGACGCTGGTGCAGCGGCTGCAGCAATGGAGCGGGGCGCCGGTCGCCATCGTTGCCTCGATCCGTCTGCCGCGCGGCGGCGGCTATCGTGCCTTTCTGCGCGTGATCGAAGAGCCGCTGCCCGAGGATCCGGCCGCCGCCGCCACCGTGATCAATGGCGTGGTGGAGGAGCTGGTACGGCTGGCACCGACCCAGTACCTGTGGGGCTACAACCGCTACAAGCACCCGGCCGGCGCGGAACTGCCGCCGCCGTGGCCGCCCGAGGCGCCCACGCCTTCCACGCCGCCCGCCCCGCCGGCATCGGGCGCCACCACGGCCGCCACGGCGGCCGGGGCGGCCGACCTGTCCGCCACGGAACCGACTTCTCCGACTTCGCATCCATGAGCCGTCTTTTCACCTGGCTGGGCATCGGTCTGCTGACCGTGCTCGGCAAGCTGCCCTACCCCCTGGTCGCCCGCTTCGGCGAAGGGCTCGGCAGCCTGCTGTACCTGTTTCCCAGCGGCCGCCGCGAGGTGGTCCGCGCCAACCTGCGCCTGGCCTTCCCCGACAAGTCCGACGCCGAGATCGCCGAGCTGTCGCGCCAGTCGTTCCGCTCGGTGTTCCGCAGCTTCGCCGAGCGCGGCATCTTCTGGACCGGCAGCGAGGCACAGATGCGCCGCTGGGTGCAGATCGACGACCAGGCCAACCTGGTCGCGCTCGACGGCGAGCCGCACATCCTGGTCACGCTGCACCTGTCCGGCGTCGAGGCCGGCGCGATCCGGCTGACGATCTACCTGCGCGACCACGTGGGCCGCTCGGGCGCGTCGCTCTACACCAAGCAGAAGAATGCGCTGTTCGACGGCTTCCTGAAGCAGGCGCGTGGCCGCTTCGGCGCCAACATGATCGCGCGCAACGACAGCGTGCGCGACATCATCCGCTGCCTGAAGAAGGGCGAGGCGCTGCAGCTGATCTCCGACATGGACTTCGGCGAGCGCGACTCGGAATTCGTGCCCTTCTTCGGCGCGCAGGCGCTGACGCTGACCTCGGTGTCGCGGCTGGCGCGGCTGACCGGCGCCAAGGTCGTGCCGATCTATACCGAGCAGCTGCCCGACTATCGCGGCTATGTGCTGCGCATCCTGCCCGCCTGGGACAACTACCCGGGCGAGAGCGTGACCGACGACACGCGGCGGATGAACGCCTTCTTCGAGGACTGCATCCGCCCGCGCATCGCCGAGTACTACTGGGTGCACAAACGCTTCAAGCATCGCCCGCCCGGCGAACCCGAGATATATTGACGTTCGGCCGACATTGCGGCGGCCGCAAACCCAGAACACCGACACCGGCCGCCCGCGGCCTTCCGGCTTCCGGTCCTGACCGGTCCCGGCTTTTCCCGAACCGCGCCATGAAAATCCAGTTCACCAAGATGCACGGCGCCGGCAACGACTTCGTCGTGCTGGACGGCATCCACCAGACCCTGAACCTGAGCACCGAGCAATGGCGCGCGCTGGCGAGCCGGCATTTCGGCGTGGGCGCGGACCAGATCCTGATCGTCGAGAAGCCGACCCGGCCCGACGTCGACTTCCGCTACCGGATCTTCAACGCCGACGGCGGCGAGGTCGAGCACTGCGGCAACGGCGCGCGCTGCTTCGTCCGGTTCGTCACCGACCACGGCCTGACCGACAAGCGCTCGGTCCGCGTCGAGGTGATGAACGGCGTCATCACGCTGACGCTGAACGACGACGGCCAGGTCACGGTCGACATGGGCGCGCCCGAGTTCGAGCCGGCGCGCATCCCGTTCCTGCCCGAGGGGCTGCCGACGCGCACCGAGGGCGGCGACACGCTGTACGGCATCGAAACCAATGGCCGCACCGTGTGGATTTCGCCGGTGTCGATGGGCAATCCGCATGCGGTGCAGGTCGTCGACGACACCGAGCGCTTCCCGGTGCGCGAGGACGGCCCGGTAATCGAGCACCATGCCGCCTTCCCGAAGCGGGTCAATGCCGGCTTCATGCAGGTGGTCGACCGCAATACGATCCGGCTGCGCGTGTTCGAGCGCGGCTCCGGCGAGACGCTGGCCTGCGGCACCGGCGCCTGCGCGGCCGTGGTCGCCGGCATCCGGCGCGGCCTGCTCGACTCGCCGGTCAAGGTGCATACGCACGGCGGCGACCTGACCATCGCCTGGGACGGCGACGGAACCCCGGTGCGGATGACGGGCCCTGCCACCACGGTATTCGAAGGTTCGATCGATCTGGACGCGCTGCAGCCGCGCGGCTGACCTGCCCCAGCGACCCTGCCGGAACCCCGGCGCCAACGCGGAGAAGCGCCCATGCCAGCCACGCCGCTCGACCCCTACCGCATCGCCAACGGCAAGGGCTTTCGCCTGGACCGCTTCGATGCGGGCGCCAGGCCCTTCTCCAGCGGCGACAAGACCAGCGACCGGGCCCGCCTGACCGAGCTGTCGACGCATCTGGACGAGCAGCAGGACATCTTCTACGCCGAGCAGTCGCGCAAGCTGCTGGTGATCCTGCAGGGCATGGACACCAGCGGCAAGGACGGCACCGTGCGCGGCGTGTTCCGCAGCTTCGATCCGCTGGGGCTGCGCGTGGTCGGCTTCAAGGCGCCCACCTCGGAGGAGAAGGCGCGCGACTACCTGTGGCGCGTCCACGCCCAGGTGCCGCGCGCCGGCGAGATCGCGGTGTTCAACCGCAGCCACTACGAGGACGTGCTGATCACGCGCGTGCATGGCTGGATCGACGCGGCCGAGTGCGAGCGCCGCTACCGGCAGATCCGCCACTTCGAAAGCCTGCTGGTCGAGACCGGCACCACGCTGGTCAAGTGCTTCCTGCATATTTCGAAGGACGAGCAGAAGTCCCGGCTCGAGGCGCGGCTCGCCGATCCGCAGAAGCACTGGAAGTTCGATCCCAACGACCTGGCCGAGCGCCGGCACTGGGACGCCTATATGGACGCCTACCAGGACGCGATCGCCGCGACGGCGACGCCGGAGGCGCCCTGGCACGTGATTCCGGCCGATTCGAAGACGCACCGCAATCTGATGGTCGCGGAGATCCTGCGCGAGACCTTCGCGCGGCTCAAGCCGGCCTATCCGCCGTCCGCGCCGGGGCTGGACAAGCTGAAGGTCGAGTAGTCGTCGAGTCGTCGAAGTCGAGCGGGGGAAGCAAGGATTGGGGCCCGACGGGCGCGGGGCCCGCAGCCCCGAGGGCCGAAGGCCTTGCGGGGGCTTGACGAGGCCCGCCCCGCAGGCCCGAGTTCAAACGCCGTAGCGCTGCCGGTAGGCCGCCACCGCGTCGCGCGAGGCGCCCAGCGCCGGGTCCTGCGCGGCGTCCAGATACGCCAGCAGGTCCGCCAGCGAGGCGATCGCGATCACCGGCACGCCGAATTCGCGCTGCACGTCCTGCACCGCGGAATGCGCGCCGATCTGCTCGGCGGTGCCGCTTTTCTCCATCCGGTCCAGCGCGATCAGCACCGCGGCCGGCTCGGCGCCGGCGGCGCGGATCATCTGCACCGATTCGCGCACCGAGGTGCCGGCCGAGATCACGTCGTCGACGATCACCACCTTGCCCTGCAGCTTCGCGCCGACCAGCGTGCCGCCCTCGCCGTGGTCCTTGGCTTCCTTGCGGTTGTAGGCGAAGCCCACGTTGCGGCCCATGCCCGCCAGCGCCACCGCGGTGGCCGACGCCAGCGTGATGCCCTTGTAGGCGGGCCCGAACAGCATGTCGAATGCGACACCCGAGGCCAGCAGGGTTTTCGCATAGAATTGCGCCACCTGGCCCAGCGTGGCGCCCTCGTTGAACAGCCCCGCGTTGAAGAAATACGGCGATTTGCGTCCCGCCTTGGTGACGAACTCGCCGAAGGACAGCACGCCCGCGTCCAGCGCGAAGCGGATGAAGGTCTGGCTGAGGTCGTCCGCCGCCGGCGTGGTTTGCTGCGTCATCTTTTCTCTCTTCAAAAAATTTCCCGAGATGTTACGGATTATCAGTGCCAACCTCAACGGCATCCGCTCGGCGGCCAAGAAAGGCTTCTTCGACTGGATGGGCAAGCAGGACGCCGACATGGTCTGCGTGCAGGAGCTCAAGGCGCAGGCCGCCGACATGACCGAGGCCTTCCTGGCGCCGCACGGCTATCACGGCTACTTCCACTACGCCGAGAAGAAGGGCTACAGCGGCGTCGGCCTGTACACCCGCCACAAGCCCGAGCGCGTCATCACCGGCTTCGGCAACGCCGAGTTCGACAGCGAAGGGCGCTATGTCGAAGTGCAGTATCCGCATCTGGCGGTGATCTCGGTCTACGTGCCGTCGGGCTCCAGCTCCGAGGAACGGCAACTGGCCAAGTACCGCTTCATGGAGGCCTTCCTGCCCCATCTGCTGCAGCTCAAGGCCAGCGGGCGCGAGATCGTGCTGTGCGGCGACGTCAACATCGCGCACAAGGAAATCGACATCAAGAACTGGAAGGGCAACCTGAAGAACTCCGGCTTCCTACCCGAGGAGCGTGCCTGGATCGGCGAGCTGTTCGACGTGCACGGCTATGTCGACGTGTTCCGCAAGCTGGACCCGCGGCCCGAGCAATACACCTGGTGGAGCAACCGCGGCCAGGCCTACGCGAAGAACGTCGGCTGGCGCATCGACTATCACCTGGCCACGCCGAAGATCGCCGATACCGCCAAGGCGTGCTCGATCTACAAGGACGAGAAGTTCAGCGACCACGCGCCGCTGTCGATCGACTACGACTTCCCGCTGTAACGGCAACGCCCGGACGCAGGCCGCCGGGGCGGATTGCCGCTGCGGTGCCCGGGCATCCTCGTTACAATGCACCCCTCACCCGTATTACCAAGCGAGTCCACCATGGCATTCAAAGTGTTCGTCGACGGCCAGGAAGGCACCACCGGCCTCCGGCTGCTCGACTATCTGTCCGGCCGTTCCGATGTCGAACTGCTGCGCATCGCGGAAGACAAGCGCAAGGATCCGGCCGAGCGAGCACGCTTCCTGAACGCCGCCGACGTGGCCTTCCTGTGCCTGCCGGACGTGGCCTCGCGCGAGGCGGTGTCGTTGGTGACCAATCCGAATACCTGCGTGATCGACGCCAGCACGGCGTTCCGCACCGCCGACAACTGGGCCTACGGCCTGCCGGAGCTGGTGCGCGGCCAGCGCGAGAAGATCCGCGCCAGCAAGCGCATCGCCGTGCCGGGCTGCCACGCCAGCGCCTTCGTGCTGGCCGTGCGTCCGCTGGTCGATGCCGGCGTGATGCAGCCCGACTACCCGGTCACCGCGTTCTCGCTGACCGGCTACAGCGGTGGCGGCAAGAAGATGATTGCGGACTTCGAGGCGGGCGGCAATCCGAAGCTCGACAGCCCGCGCGCCTATGCGCTGGGGCTCGAGCACAAGCATCTGCCCGAGATGCGCGTGCAGACCGGCCTCGCGCAGGCGCCGATCTTCAGCCCGATCGTCGGCAAGTTCTACAAGGGCCTGGCCGTCACGGTGCCGGTGTTCCCGGATCGCCTGGCGCGCAAGGTCACGCCGGAGCAGATCGCCGAGATCTACCGCAAGCACTACGAGGGCGAGCAGTTCGTCCGCGTGATGCCCGCCGCCAGCGACGAGCACCTGGACAATGGCTTCTTCGACGTGCAGGCCAACAACGACACCAATCGCGTGGATCTGTTCGTGTTCGGCTCGGCCGACCGCATCGTGCTGATCGCGCGGCTGGACAACCTCGGCAAGGGCGCGGCCGGCGCCGCGGTGCAATGCATGAACGTGCATATCGGCGCGGATGAGGCGACCGGGCTGACCGCCTGACCCTTTCGCTTTCCTGCCTCACCGATGCAAACGGCCCCGATTCGGGGGCCGTTTGCGTTTGTACCGGGTTCATGCGCCGTTCATGCGCCGTCTATGCGCCATTTATGCCCGGCTTGTCCCCGGGCTTCCGGCAAGTCTGCCGGGCGCCGGCGCGCTACCGCTTGAGCGGCTGCTGCTTGTCCTCGTCGCCGCGATCGACCGGCGCGTTGGCCAGCCCCCCCATATTGGTTCGATACGCGGGCAACCGCTCGACCGTGGTGCCGATCGCCCGCGCGTACAGCGGCAGCACCTCGGGCATGTGCCGCTGCAACTCGGCGATGCGCGACTGGCCCGACGGGTGCGTGGAGAGGAAATCCATGCTGGCGCCGGCCGCCGACGACTGCGACACCTTGCCCATCTTCTGCCACAGCGTCACCGCGGCGCGCGGATCGTAGCCCGCGCGCGCCGCGATATCCATGCCGACCAGGTCGGCCTCGGTCTCGTCCGAGCGCGAGAACTTCAGCGTCAGCAGATGCGCGCCGGTGCCCAGCGCCAGATTGCCCAGATTGCCGAAGCCGAACAGCTGCGAAATCACGTTGGCGCCGAGGTTGGTGATCTCGGCCTTGGCGGCGCGCTCGCGCGCATGCTCCTGCAGCGCGTGGGCGATCTCGTGGCCGATCACCATCGCGAGCTCGTCGTCGGTCGGCTTGATCTGGTCCAGAAAACCGGTATAGACCGCGATCTTGCCGCCGGGCATGCAGAACGCGTTGACTTGCTTGGCCTTGATCAGATTGACCTCCCACCTCCAGCCCTTGGCGCGGTCGTTCCAGCGGGCGGCCTGCGGCAGGATGCGTTCCGAGATCGTGCGCAGGCGCGCCAGGCGCGGATCGTTCGACGGCGCCAGCGCGCCCTTGGCGCGCGCCTCCTGCTTGATCTGCTCGTACTCCTGCGCGGCCTGCTGTTCGATCGCCTCGGCCGGCACCAGCTGGCTGACCGCGCCGCCGCCGCGCTGCACATTGACGCCGTCGGACTGCGCCAGCACAGCGGGCGCGCCGAGCAGCGCCACGGCGCCGAGCACGGCCAGCGTCAGCCGGCGCAGCGGGGCGACGAGGGCAAGCGAACGCGATGAGGGAACGGCAACGGAGGGAGCGGACATGGCCAGACGCAAGGGAAGGGGCATTGTTTCAACAGAATGCGACAGACATCACGAAGGCTGATGCAATAATACACGGCGCCCGATCGCCACCCAGGGCCCTCCAGGCGCTCCAACCGCCTGCTGCGCCCGGCCCCTGCCCCCGCCTTCATGACCTTCCAAGACTATCTCGATATTTTCCGCAATCGCCGCATCGGCGCGATGCTGACGCTGGGCTTCGCCTCGGGGCTGCCGCTGGCGCTGACCTCGGGCACGCTGCAGGCCTGGATGACAGTCGAAGGGCTGGACATCAAGACCATCGGCTTCTTCTCGCTGGTCGGCCAGGCCTACATCTTCAAGTTCCTGTGGGCGCCGCTGATGGACCGCTACACGCCGCCGCTGCTGGACCGGCGGCGCGGCTGGCTGCTGCTGACGCAGATCGGCCTGGTGCTCGGCATCGCCGGCATGGCCTTCTGCCCGCCGCGCGAGGCGCTGTGGCTGCTGGCGGGGCTGGCCACGCTGGTGGCCTTCCTGTCGGCCTCGCAGGACATCGTGTTCGACGCCTACAGCACCGACGTGCTGCGGCCCGCCGAGCGCGGCGCCGGCGCGGCGGTCAAGGTGCTCGGCTACCGGCTGGCGATGCTGGTATCGGGCGGCCTGGCGCTGTGGCTGGCGGACCGCGTGCTGGGCTGGCAGCAGATGTACCTGCTGATGGCCGCGCTGATGGCGGTCGGCCTGCTGACGCTGCCGTGGGCGCCGCGCGCCGAGTCGCCGCCGCGCGCGCCCCGCTCGCTGGAGGAGGCGGTGGTCGGTCCGCTGCGCGACTTCTTCGGACGCACCGGCGCGTGGTGGCTGCTGGGCCTGATCGTGCTGTACAAGCTCGGCGACGCCTTCGCCGGCAGCCTGTCGACCACCTTCCTGATCCGCGGCATGGGCTTTTCCGCCGGCGAGGTCGGGCTCGTCAACAAGACGCTGGGCCTGGCGGCCACCATCATCGGCGCGCTGTTCGGCGGCACGCTGATGGTCAGGCTGGGCCTGTACCGCTCGCTGATGCTGTTCGGCGTGCTGCAGGCCGTGTCGAACTTCGGCTACTGGCTGCTGGCGGTGACGCCGGCCCATCTGTGGTCGATGAGCGCGACCATCGCGGTCGAGAACCTGTGCGGGGGCATGGGCACCGCGGCCTTCGTCGCGCTGCTGATGGCGCTGTGCAACCGCTCGTTCTCGGCGACGCAGTACGCGCTGCTGTCGGCGCTGGCCTCGGTCGGGCGCGTCTATGTGGGACCGACCTCGGGCTATCTGGTCGAATCGTTCGGCTGGGCGCCGTTCTACCTGGGCACGGTGGTCGTGGCGCTGCCGGGGCTGCTGCTGCTGCGCGCCATGCGCGGAACGGTGGAGCGCTACGAGAGCCAGACGCGTACGCCGCGCGACGAGTCCGGCGCCGTTTCGGCCGTTCCGCTCCCGGCAGATGACCGGGCACAGGGCAAGGGCGTTCGCGAGGGTTGATGCCAGGGTAGGCAACCGCCCTGCCCTCTCTCCCTCCCGCAAGCGGGAGAGGGCTGGGGAGAGGGCAGCCGGCGCGTCTACTGCTTGTAGTAGACGATCTGATGCGAGCTGGCCAGCAGCTCGCCGTCCGGGCTCCACAGCTGCGCGCTCTGGTCGAAGAAGCCCTGCCGGAACACCTGCGCCCGCGCGCTGCCCAGCGCGTGGCGATCGCCCAGCGCCGCCAGCGTGGCGGCATCCGCGTGGAAATAGGTCGTCAGCGAGACCGTGCCGGCCGGCACGAAGCCGGCGCGCTTGAGGAAGATGCGCGGATAGAAGCTGTCGCACCAGGCCGCGATCGACGCATAGTCGGGCGTGCGGGCCGGGTGGTCGCGCAGCCAGAACTGGGTCAGGCTGTCCGGATGCTCGGTGCCTGGCTCGGCCGCGGGCTTGGCGCCCCGCACCGGGCGCATCTCGTAGGACTTGAACCAGCGCACCGGCGCGAAGCCGGTCGGCAGCGGCGCGATGGCGTCGGCCGGCGGCACGTCGGGAAAGACAGCCTCGCCGCAGCCCCAGGTGTCGCGCCGCACGGCGAACACCGCGCTGGCGGTAGTCGCCACCTCGCCGTTCTGTACCAGTTCCAGCGACCAGTGCTGGGTCGAGCGGTTGGTGCGCGCGGGCCGCGCCTCGATCGTGAACGGACCCTCGGCGATCGGTCCGGCGAAATTGACGGTCAGCGCGATCGGATCGCCGAGCCGCTGCGGATGCTGCAGCGCCGCCTGCAGCAGCGTCGCCGCCGTGATGCCGCCGTACGGCCCGATCATGTTCCAGTACGACTCGGTGGTGCGGCCGGTAAAGCGGTGCTCGCCGGCGGGGGTCAACGCAATCGCGTCGTCGAAGGGATGCAGCTCGGATGTCGCGGACATGGGGCCTCGCCGAAAAGCGAACGATCGTTCGGAATTTCCGTACGGTAGTCGTCCGGGTGGCCGCTCGTCAAGTGCCGGCCGCCCCCTCCGAAGCCATCCCGGGCAGAACAGACTCGGGCCGGGGAGTCAGGCGAGCAGTCAGGCCGATGAGTCAGGCCGAAGTAGCCAGGGCTGCTCGTCAGGCCGTCCCCCGGACCGGCCCTCAGGCCGAACAGACCCGATACACCGCCAGGCTGCCGCGCCAGTTGACGCCCCAGTTCACCGTGATGCCCTCGTGCATCACCACGCGATCGAGGATGCGCAGCCCGACCTTGGGCGCCAGCGCTTCGAAGTCGCTGATGGTCAGCACGCGCACGTTGGGCGTGTCGTACCACTGGTAGGGCAGCGACTCGGACACCGGCATGCGGCCGCGGAACACCGACAGCCGGTGCGGCCAGTAGCCGAAGTTCGGGAACGACACGATGCACTCGCGGCCGACGCGCAGCGTGTCGCGCAGCACCTGCGCGGTGTTGTGGATCGTCTGCAGCGTCTGCGACAGGATCACGGTGTCGAAGCTCTTGTCCTCGAACAGCGCGAGTCCGCCCTCCAGGTTCTGCTGGATGACATGCACGCCCTTCTGCGCGCACGCCAGCACGCCCTCGTCGCGGATCTCGATGCCGTAGGCCTGCACGTCGAGCTCGTCCTGCAGCACGCGCAGCAGGCTGCCGTCGCCGCAGCCCAGATCGAGCACGGTCGCATTCGGTTCGATCCAGCGCGCGATCGCGCGAAAATCCGGCCGCCGTGCCAGCACGCCGTTGGCCGCTTCGGTGATGGACTTGGCATTCATGCGCCGATCTCCCGGGCAATGCGTTCGTAATAGGCGCGCATCAGGTTGTGGTAACGCGGATCGTCGAGCAGGAAGGCGTCGTGGCCATGCGGGGCATCGATCTCGGCGTAGCTGACCGGCCGCTTGTTGTCGAGCAGCGCCTTGACCAGCTCGCGGCTGCGGCTCGGCGCAAAACGCCAGTCGGTGGTGAAGCTGGCGACGAGGAAACTGGCCTTCGTATGCGCCACGGCGCGGGTCAGGTCGCCGCCGAACGTCAGCGCCGGATCGAAGTAATCGAGCGCGCGCGTGATCAGCAGATAGGTATTGGCGTCGAAATACTCGGCGAACTTGTCGCCCTGGTAGCGCAGGTAGCTCTCGACCTGGAACTCGACATCGAACGAGAAGCGGATGTCCTCGGCCTTGAGCTCGCGGCCGAATTTCGCCGCCATGTCCTCGTCGGACAGGTAGGTGATATGGCCGATCATCCGGGCCACGCGCAGGCCGCGCTTGGGCTTGACGCCATGCGCGTAGTAGTTGCCGCCGTGGAAGTCGGGGTCGGACAGGATCGCGCTGCGCGCGACCTCGTTGAAGGCGATGTTCTGCGCCGACAGCTTCGGCGTCGAGGCCACCACGATGCAATGGCGCAGCCGATCGGGATACATCAGGCTCCAGGCCAGCGCCTGCATGCCACCGAGGCTGCCGCCCATCACCGCGGCGAACTGCTCGATGCCGAAGGCGTCGGCCACGCGCGCCTGCGCATTGACCCAGTCCTCGACCGTGACCACCGGGAAGGTGGCGCCGAAGGGCTGGCCGGTGGCTGGGTTCAGGCTCATCGGACCGGTCGAGCCGAAACACGAGCCCAGGTTGTTGATGCCGATCACGAAGAAGCGGTCGGTATCGAGCGGCTTGCCGGGGCCGACCATGTTGTCCCACCAGCCCACGTCGCGCGGATCGTGCGCGTAGACGCCGGCCACGTGGTGCGAGGCGTTCAGCGCGTGGCACACCAGCACGGCGTTGGTGCGCGCGGCATTGAGCGTGCCGTAGGTCTCGACCATCAGGTCGTAGTCGGCCAGCGACGAGCCGTTGCGCAGCGGCAGCGGCTCGGCGAAATGCATGCGCTGCGGCGTCACGATGCCGACCGAATCGGACGGCAGCGGCAGCGCGGCGCTGGAGGCGGCGGAATCTGCGGAAACGGCGGCGGGAGCGGCCGGTTCCGTCTTTACGGACGGCGAGGCAACGTCAGTCATGTAGGCGGCCCGTGTGCGACGGGCATGAAAAAACCCGACCGGTCTTGCGTTTGGAATCACGCAGCCAAGTCGGGTTGTTGTCGCGCCGGATGCTTCGCTGTCCGCCGCCGGTGGCGTTGTCCCTGAAAATGCGTTCCTGTCGAATCGCGAATCGGAGAGGGGCGCCGACCAACCTCTTTAGCCGCATTTATAGTGGCAAGGAATTTCCCTCGCCGCGCGCCCGCAAGCCAGTCATCAAATCGGCGCGACCGGCAGATTATAGAGCAAAGCGATAGACATCAGCAGAAGACGCGCGCGGCAACGGGATATCGACGGTCGCAGCCGGGCTACGCGGGATCGCACGGGATCGGACGGGATCAGCCCAGCAGCACGCGCAGCTGCGCGTCGATCTGCCCCGCCGGCAGCTTGCGAAAGCCGCTCTTGGCATAGCGATGCCAGTGCCCCTGCACCGTGGCGACGATCAGCGCGGCGCGTGCCGATACGTCGGCGTCGGCGGGAAACGCGGCCTGCGTCGCGGCGACCTTCAGGCATTGGCGGATCGACGCCTCGATCCGGTCCACCAGCTGGTTGATGCGTTCCTGCAGGCGTTCATGCTCGCCGACCAGCGCCTCGCCGGTCAGCACGCGCGTCATGCCGGGATTCTTCTCGGCGAACGACAGCAGCATCCGCACGATCGCCTGTACCTGGCGCAGCCCGTGTTCCTCCTGCGCGGTGATCTGGTTGATCAGCCCGAACACGGTCTGCTCGATAAAGGCGATCAGGCCCTCGAACATCTGCGCCTTGCTGGCGAAATGCCGGTACAGCGCGGCCTCGGAAACGCCGAGGCGGGCCGCCAGCGCCGCGGTCGTGATGCGTTCGGAGCGCGGGTGCTCGAGCATGCCGGCCAGCGT
>NZ_JCBAJO010000084.1:0-18933 GCF_059772245.1 Cupriavidus sp. R6-3 | reverse complement strand
CGGCACCGCCACCGCGGTCATGCCGCGCACGAATTCCTCGTTGTCGACACCGATGCCGCGCGCGCCGAGCCGATCGAGCTCGGCCTCCAGCAGCGACAGGTCAGCCAGCGTGCGCGGCGTATTGCGCGTCAGCACCAGACGCTGCAGCGTCTGCTGCCGCTCCAGCCGGCTCATCGCCGACAGGAACAGCTTGCCGCTGGCGGTGCAATGCAGCGGCACATGGATGCCCGGCGACAGTTGCAGCCGCAGCGGCTCGTGCGTTTCGACGCGTTCGACGTAGAGCACGCGATCGCCGTCCAGCGCGGTCAGATTGCAGGTCTCGCCCAGGGCCGCCACCAGCCGGCCCAGGATTGCGCGGCATTCGCGCAGCACCGGCGGACTGCGCAACGTCTGCAGCGCCAGCCCCGCCGCCCGCGGTCCCGGCACGAAGCCGCGTTCGGCCGGCATCTGCAGTACGAACCCGGCGCTCTCCATCGCCGCCAGCAGGCGCATCAGCGTGGTCTTCGGCACGTGCAGGCGCTGCGACAGTTGCGCGAGGGTCTGCGGATGCTGGGCGCGGGCGAGCGCATCGAGCACCATCAGCACGCGCAGGCTGCGCGCGTCCTCGTCGGTCACACGCGGGTCTGCCGGACTCTCTGCTGCACTGCGATTCTGAAACGGAATTTGCACGTTCTGTTTCACTTTCCGCGCCTCCACGCGTATTACCTTTTCATTCCCGGGTCGGCAAATAAAATCGGGACAAGTCGTTCCATTATAAGAACGTTGCTGACAGGACCCGCGGCCAATGCGCCCCGGACAAACCCTGCCCGCAACACCCGATCAGGAGACAGCGACGATGTCGCAAACCGTTGACTACATCGTGGTGGGCGCCGGCTCGGCCGGCTGCGTGCTGGCCAACCGGCTCAGCGAGGACGGCCGCCACGCGGTGTGCCTGCTCGAGGCCGGACCGCCGGACCGCTATCCGTGGATCCATATCCCCATCGGCTACGGCAAGACGATGTTTCACAAGGAGGTCAACTGGGGCTTCCATACCGACCCCGACCCCAACATGCTGAACCGGCGCATCTACTGGCCGCGCGGCCGCACGCTGGGCGGCAGCAGCGCCATCAACGGCCTGATCTACGTGCGCGGGCAGCGCGAGGACTACGACCACTGGGCCGCGCTCGGCAATCGCGGCTGGAGCTGGGACGACTGCCTGCCCTACTTCCGCAAGCTCGAGAACAACGACCTCGGCCCCGGCCCGACGCGCGGCACCGATGGACCGCTGAACGCGACCTCGATCGATCGGCGTCATCCGTTGGTCGATGCCTTCATCGAGGCCGGCGAAGCGCTCGGCCTGCCGCGCAAGGCCGATTTCAATACCGGCGACCAGGAAGGCGTCGGCTACTACCAGCTGACCACGCGCAAGGGCTGGCGCTGCTCGACCGCGGTGGCCTATCTGCGGCCGGCGCAGTCGCGTCCCAATCTGCGCATCGAGACCGGCGCGCATACGACCGCGATCCTGTTCGAAGGGCGGCGCGCGGTGGGCGTGCGCTATATGCAGAACGGCCGCCAGCACGTGCTGCGCGCGCGCCGCGAAGTGCTGCTGTGCGCCGGCGCGCTGCAGTCGCCGCAGCTGCTGCAGCTGTCCGGGATCGGACCGGCGAGCCTGCTGCGCGAGTTCGGTGTGCCGGTGGTGTACGCGCTGCCCGGCGTTGGCGAGAACCTGCAGGACCATCTGCAGATCCGGCTGATCTACCAGGTGGCGCGGCCGATCACCACCAACGACCAGTTGCGCTCGCTGTTCGGCAAGGCCCGCATGGGGCTGGAATGGCTGCTGTGGCGGCAGGGACCGCTGGCGATCGGCATCAACCAGGGCGCGATGTTCTGCCGCGTGCTGCCGCAGGAGAGCGCGACGCCCGATACGCAGTTTCACTTCGCCACGTTGTCGGCCGACATGGCGGGCGGCCAGGTCCATCCGTTCTCGGGCTGCACGTATTCGGTCTGCCAGCTGCGGCCGGAGTCGCGCGGCACGGTGCGGATCCGCTCGACCGATCCGTTCACGCCGCCGTCGATGCAGCCGAACTATCTCTCGGCCGAGCTGGACCGGCGCAGCGCGATCGCCTCGGTCCGCTTCGCCCGCCGCGTGGCACAGACCGAGCCGATGCGCTCGCTGATGCAGGCCGAGTTCCGGCCCGGCGACGCGGTGCAGTCGGACGACGAGATCCTGCATTTCTGCCGCGAATACGGCGCCACCATCTTCCATCCGTCGGGCACCGCCAAGATGGGGCCGGCCAGCGATCCGTTCGCGGTGGTCGACGAGCGGCTGCGCGTGCATGGCGTGGCGGGCCTGCGCGTGGTCGATTGCTCGGTGATGCCGACGCTGGTGTCGGGCAATACCAATGTGCCGGTCGTGATGATGGCCGAGCGCGCAGCGGACTTCATTCGCGAGGATGCGCGCGCGGAGACGGTCGGCGAGATCGTCGGCGCGGGGGCGGTAGGGCCGGTTCAGGATGAACGCGAGACCGAGCGCGAGACCGAGCGACAAACCGCACGCGAGACCGAGCACCAAACCGAGCGCGATACCGAGGGCCAAGGCGAGCACCAGGCCCGGCACCAGGCCCCTCACCAACCCGAGCGCGGCATCACCGAGCCGGTCTGACCCCGGCCCGCCATCGCCCCGCCAACGCATAGCGGCAGCGAACCCGGGCTCGGTTCGCTGCGCCACCCACGGCCGAGCCCAGCAGCGCGCGCGCCCGCATACTCATCCCACCAAGGGCGCCGTCAATCCAAAGGAGACAAGCATGGCAAGCCCCAACGAGCAGGCGGTACGCAAGGTCGCGATGGCATCGGTGATCGGCGCCACCATCGAGTGGTACGACTTCTTCCTGTACGGCGTCGTCGCCGGCATCGTGTTCAACAAGCTGTATTTCCCGGCCGGCGATCCGGTGGTGGCCACCATGCTGGCCTACACCACCTTCGCGGTGGGCTTCGTCACGCGGCCGCTCGGCGGCGTCATCTTCGGCCACTTCGGCGACCGCGTCGGCCGCAAGAGCATGCTGGTGATCACGCTGATGATCATGGGCATCTCGACCTTCCTGATCGGACTGGTGCCCACCTACGACAGCATCGGCCTGTGGGCGCCGATCCTGCTGCTGTTGCTGCGCGTGCTGCAGGGCATCGGGCTCGGCGGCGAATGGGGCGGCGCGGTGCTGATGGCCTACGAATACGCGCCGCCGGGCCGCAAGGGCTTCTATGCCTCGCTGCCCCAGATCGGGCTGTCGATCGGCCTGTGCCTGGCCTCCGGCGTGGTGGCGCTGCTGTCGCTGACGCTGACGGACGAGCAGTTCCTCAGCTGGGGCTGGCGCGTGGCCTTCCTGGTGTCCGCCGGCATGGTCTTCGTCGGCATGTATATCCGGCTGTCGATCAAGGAAACGCCCGAGTTCACCGCGGTCAAGCAGCGCAACGCGGAGACGCGCATTCCCTTTGTCGACATGATGCGGCGCTACCCCGGCAACATCCTCAAGGGCATGGGCGCGCGCTATATCGACGGCGTCTTCTTCAATGTCTTCGGCGTGTTCTCGATCAGCTATCTGACCCAGACGGTGAAGATCAGCCGCACCGAGGCGCTGACCGGCGTGATGGCCGCCGCCATCGTGATGTGTTTCTTCATCCCGTTCTTCGGCCACCTGTCGGACCGCATCGGCCGCACCCGCGTCTACTTCTGGGGATCGCTGATTACCGCGTGCTCGGCCTTCCCCGCGTTCTGGCTGATGCTCAACGGCGGCGGCAACGTGATGCTGCTGTGGCTGGCCATCATCGTGCCGTTCGGCATCTTCTATGCCGCGGTCTACGGGCCGGAGGCGGCGCTGTTCTGCGAACTGTTCGATGCCAAGGTCCGCTATACCGGCATCTCCTTCGTCTACCAGTTCTCGGGGATCTTCGCGTCGGGGATCACGCCGATCATCGCCACCGCGCTGCTGAAGTCGGGCGAGGGCAAGCCGTGGCAGATCTGTGCGTACGTGATGTTTGCCGGCTTGGTATCGGCGGTGTCGGCGGCGTTGATCGGACGGTCGTCGGGGTCGGGAGAGGCGCGGGAGGCGGGGCCGGTCGTGGCGGCTTCGGCCAGGCAGATGCGCTGATCGTTCGCGAGGGACGAAAGCCGAAGCTTCGGCCAGGCAGATGCGCCAATCGTCCGTGAGGGCCGGAGCCGCAGCTTCGGCCAGGCAGATGCGCTGATCGTCCGCGAGAGCCGGAGCCGAGGCTTCGGCCAGGCAGATGCGCCAATCGTCCGCGAGGGCCGGAGCCGCAGCTTCGGCCTTTTCTTCGACCAGGAACTTGACGTTCAAGGTCGTCCACTCGCTGGAGCGGATCACCAGCCGATTGCCCTCGATCGGGTAGAAGCGCCCGTGCTCCTCCAGGCCGCGCCCACGGTCGTCGGTCAATTTGCGCCGGGACGCGGCCGACAGGATGATGCGCTCCAGCTCCCCGTCGCTCTTGAACTCGAAGTCCTCCAGCAGGCCGGTGTAGAGATAGGACTGGTCCTTCATCGGCACCACGGCGCTGACCACCACCATGGCGCCGTCGCTGATGCCTGAGTCGATACCGCTGAATAGGTAATACCAGGGCGCCTGCTGCCGGAAAAAGCCGCTCGCCCAGCTGTTCGGGTGGTCCAGATGGAACCGGCTGACCAGCCAGCGGCGCAGCATGGCCAGCGCGAAGGCGAGGCCGAACGTCCCCGCGAAGAAACCGAACACCGGCCAGGGGTGTTCGTTCAGCCATTCATAGCGGTGCGGCGGAACGCTGGCCGCCGCGGCACCGCCGGACAGCATGCGCAGCGCGTCGCCAAGATAGAGCTGGTAGCCGAAATACTCGGTGGCGGCGAGGCCGACCACGGCATCGACGATCAGCGCCAGCACGATGGATTTGATCGCCGTCGCCCCGAAGGGCGTCATATCGGCTTCGCGCGCCTCTCTGGCCTGGCTGTAGTGGTGGTAAAGGAAGCCCGGCGCGACCAGGAAAAACAGCAGGATCGCGGGCAGCGCGATGTTCAAGGTCAGCCCTGGGCGGGAATCAGCTTCAGCTTGACCTCGCGCTCAACGCCCTTGGCGGCGTCCCGGATCTTGAACGTCCTGGTGGAGTTCAGCTTCCCGGTGGCAATGAACTCGCGCAGCGCCTTGTCGCTCTCCGGATCGTTGCGGATCAGCTTGACCGTGGTCCTGACAGTGGCTTTCATCGCTTGTCCTCCAATGGGGAAAGTATAGTAGGTCCGACTCGTTCGACCTCAAGCTGTTATTTCACGCCAGATTTCCATGCGTTCCCAGCCGTGCGGAAAGCCCATTGCCTGTACCGGAACGGCATATTGGGTAATCAGCTTCTTGAGATCGGCACACCAGCTTTGCTTGGGCGAAATCCGCCGCATACAGTGCGTCAGGATGACAAGGGAGTTGTAGAGCTTGCGGGAGCCATGCTGGAATCCATCGCGCAGCGCAGCGGGCTTGTTCCGAGGCAAAACCGGGGTAATCGTGAACTCCCGGTTCCAGAGCCGGCAGTGATGCGCGCAGGTGTTGCGTACCAATGAAAGGTGACGCAGCCACGATTCCCATACCTTCTCGTCCACCCCATATTCCATCGCAATGGCCCGGCGGGCCGGCATCGGTTTGAGGTTGTTGTACCAGCGAGAAAGCAGTCCGAGCGTCATTACCTCACAGACCGCCCACACTGGGGGCAAGGGCTCTGCGTAAGTCGCTTTCAAATGTTTGATGAACATTTCGTCGGACCGGCCTACTTCTTCGGCAAGCTTATCGAGGTTCAGTCGCCATAGGTGGGGCTTGAACGCCAATGCGACATCGAGATGGGCGTGAGGCCCGTATCGGTGAGCCAATTGATAGGCCCACTGACTGCGCATGGAAACCTCCAGGCGTTCGATGGCATCGAGGACATGCAGCCGCAAGGCGCGATCGAATGCGTAGAGATTCATCACGTCAGCAAAGCAGCTGCCGGGCCTGAAAATATGGTTGGTGTGGTCCTGTTCGAATGGCAGCCAGTACGCCGCGAGGTGGTAATAATTCAGATGTCGCAGGCAGGCTTCTGCTTCCGCCGGATCGTCGATCATCATGCCCCGCCGTTGCAGCAAGGCCACCTGCTGCGCGTGAGTCGTAGCCGGCTTGCCAAAGGGGATTTTCATCGTTGTTCCGATGCAGCCCTGGCCAGACTCTGCCGCACAAAAAAGTAACCCGCCGGTTTGAGGGTACGCTCGCGCGCATAGCCTTGGCGGGTTTTGTTGCCGCGTAGTATAGGGGCGGGCCGGAGCCCGGTGCAAGAGGTTCGCTTCATGGAACGCATATCAGCATGCCTGCTGCACAGCGTCGACTTCAACGCTGCAGCAAGCTGTCGGTTCTTGCATTCGGCGTTCTGGCGGCCCCAAAAGGCCCCAAAAAGCAAAAGGCCAGAGCGCACGCTCTGGCCTTTGAATCTTGGTGGACCGAAGGAGGATCGAACTCCCGACCTCTGCATTGCGAACGCAGCGCTCTCCCAGCTGAGCTATCGGCCCGTAGCGGGCGATTATAGCGCGAGCTTTGCGGCGAATTCAAGCCGTCGTGGCGGGTTGGCGTGACCGCCGTCGACCCAGCCATGACGCCGCCTCTAGCCGCCTCTAGCCGCCTCAAGGCCCTCAAGCCACCTCACGCCAGCTCAAGCCGCCATGCCCGGGTTTCCGCCCATTCCCTTGACCGACGGCAGGTTCAGCGGCGCCGCGGCCACTTCCTTGCGCTGGCGCAGCCAGCCGGCCATCAGGTCCCAGATCGGCGGGCCGCCGTTGTGGCGGGCTTCCTCGGCGACCGGGGCCCAGCCGGCGACCTTGTAGGTCTTGCCGGCCTCGATCGGCTTGCCCTTCAGGCGCATCTCGGTGATCCGCTTGCCCATCGGCGCGGCCGGGTCGATCGTGTACTGCAGGCCGCCGACGCGGACCATGTCGCCGCCCTGCTGGTAGTAGGGGTCGGGGTTGAACAGGTTGTCGGCCACGTCCTCGAGCACGGTCTTGATGGTCTCGCCGCTCATCTGCGTCACCGTGGTGTACGGGTAGGTGATCGCGGTCTGGTCCATCAGCTTTTCCATCGTGATGCCCTCGCCGGGCAGCAGCGTGGTGCCCCAGCGGAAGCCGGGCGAGAACGCGATCTCGGCGCCCTGCACGTCCATCAGCCCGTCCAGGATCAGCTGGTCGAAGGTGCCGTTGAAGTTGCCGCGGCGGTAGAGCAGTTCCTTGTTGACCGCCAGCACCTCGCCCAACTTTTGCTCGTAGGGCGCGCGGACCTTGCGGATCAGCGCGTCCATCGCCGGATCGGCGGGCAGGTAGTCGGCGAACACAGGCAGCAACCGGTAGCGGAAGTCGGCGACCTTGCCGCCGCGCACGTGGAAGTCGAGCACGCCGAGGAACTTGCCGTTCGAGCCGGCGTTGGTGACAAGCGTGGTACCGCCCGCGTTGCGCACGCGCACCGGGGCCGGCACGCCGTCATGGGTATGGCCGCCGAGGATGGCGTCGAGTCCGCGCACGCGCGAGGCGAGCTTCAGGTCGACGTCCATGCCGTTGTGCGACAGCAGCACCACCGCCTGCGCGCCCTTGGCGCGGGCCTCGTCGATGATGCGCTGCAGGTTCTCTTCCTGGATGCCGAAGGTCCAGTCGGGCACCAGGTAGCCGGGGTTGGCGATGGGCGTATAGGGGAAGGCCTGGCCGATGATGGCGACCGGCACGCCATTCATCTCGCGCAGCGTGTAGGCCTCGAAGACCGGGTCCTCGAAGTCCTTCGTCTTGACGTTCTGCGCCAGGAAGGCGACCTTGCCCTTGAAGTCGCGGTCGACCACCTCGCGCACGCGTTCGGCGCCGAGGGTCATTTCCCAGTGCGGCGTCATCGCGTCGACGCCGAGCGCGAGCGCGGCATCGACCATGTCCTGGCCGCGCGTCCACAGCGCGGTCGCCGAGCCCTGCCAGGTGTCGCCGCCGTCGAGCAGCAGCGCGCCGGGGCGGCTGGCCTTCAGCTGCTTGACCAGCGTGGCCAGATGGGCGAAGCCGCCGACCTTGCCGTAGCGGCGCGCGGCCTCGGTGAAATCGAGATAGGTGAAGGCGTGCGCCTCGGCGCTGCCTGGCGCGATCCGGTAATGCTTCAGCAGGGCCTGGCCGACCAGGTGCGGCGGCTTGCCGGCATAGTCGCCGATGCCCAGGTTGACGCTGGGCTCGCGGAAATGGACCGGCAGCAGTTGCGCATGGCAGTCGGTGAAATGCAGCAGGTGCACGTTGCCGAAGCGCGGCACGTCGTACAGCCTGGCGGCGGCCTGGGCCGCCTGCGCGTCGCGCGTGGGGAAAGCCATGCCCGCGGCGCTGGCGATGGCCAGCACCTGCAGGAACTCGCGTCGGTTCATTGTCGTCTTCCTCTCGATGGCGGCCGCGCGGTCCGGGCAGGATCGGTGCAGGACCGGGACGGGCCGCTTTGCCGCCGCGCTAGGGCCTGGCGTACTTGGCCAGCGCGGCGACTTCCTCCTCCAGCATCTCGCCGACTTCCTTCTGTACGACCTTGCCCCTGGCGTCGATCACGTACAGCTCGGGCAGGCCCTTGCGCGGACCGATCGCGGCGCGCAGCGCCGGCGTGTCCATCGCCGCGGGGAAGGTATAGCCGCGCTGGCGCAGATAGCCGACGGCGTCCTTCTGGTCCTTGTCGATGCTGATGGTCAGCACCTGCAGCGGCGTGCCGCGCGTGCTGTCGTAGAGCTTCTGCAGGCGCGGGTTCTGCAGCGCGCAGAACGGGCACCACGAGGCCCAGATCTGCACCACCAGCGGCTTGCCGGCCCAGTGCTCGGGCGGCACGGTGCGGCCGTCGAGCAGCTGGACCGCGGGCAGGCGCACGGTGTCGCCGACTTCGAGGGCGGCGGCCGGCGCGGGAAATGCCAACGCCAACGCCAGCGCCACGGTGGACGCGATGGCCGCGACGATGCCCGACGCCGCGGCGCGCATCGCGCGATGCGGCCCCTGCCTCCAGCCGACCGTCACCACCGCCGCGGCCCGCATCCCGCCCTCTTACTGGTTGACCGGCGAGGCCGGGTCCAGCAGCAGCGCCATCACGTCGCGGATCTGCTGCTCGGTCAGGATGCCCTTATGGCCAAAGCGCGGCATGTTCGAGCACGCGGCGAAGGCGTTCGAGTCCCAGATCTTGCCCCAGGTGTACTTGAGCACCGCTTCCGAGTTGCCGCGCAGCTTGCCGTACTGATACAGCGACGGGCCGATGTTGCCGAAGGAGATCTCGGCCTTGGTCATCTGGTGGCAGGCATAGCAGTTGCCGCCGTTGACGCCGCCGGGCGGGTCGGAGAACTGCATGCCGCGGCCGAGCTGGGCCACCTTCTCGCCTTCCTTCCAGTCGCCGAGCCAGCGGTTGTCGGCCGGATAGCGGATCTTCTGCTGTTCGGCGGCCTCGACCTTCTTGGCCACCGCGGCCGGCACCTTGGTGCGGTCGGGATAGTCGCTGCACAGCTGCTGCATCTCGTCGCGCTCGAGCACGCCCTGCAGCGTGGCCGGGCCCTTCGAGGTGAACGAGTTGGCGATCAGGCGTTTCATGTCGCCGTCGGAAACCGGCGGGAGTGTGGCCGCGGCCTTCGGCGAGGCCTTGCCCTTCGATGCCGCGCCGTCCTGCGCCATCGCCGGCGCCGCCAGCATCGCCAGGGCGCCGCACACCGCCACGGCTGCCGCGCGCAGGCGCAGGCGCGATTGTTCTGTCTGGATCATGTCGTGCTCTCCCCCTGGTTCAGCGCTTCAGGCCCGGGCCGTCGTAGGTGCCGCCGTTGGCATTGCGCGCCAGGAACATCGTGAGCGCGGTGATCACATCGGAGCCGTAGGCGGGCTCGGGGAAGCGCTGCTGGCGCAGGCAGTCGTAGAGCCGGTGCTGCATCGTGCGAACCTCGCCCTGCGAGACGCGGTACGCCGGCCAGGTGGTGTAGGCCGCCTGGGCGCCCTTGTCGGTCAGCAGATTGGGCAGGTCCTGCAGGCGGATGCGCTGGCCGTCGACCGCATGGCAGGTCGCGCAGGCGAAGTCGTAGGCGCCGCCACGGTAATAGAACATCTTCTGGCCGAGCGCGTAGACCTGCTTCTCTTCCGGATGGTCCAGCTTGACGTTCATCTTGACGCCGCGCGACTCGCCGGTGACGAAGGCCACCAGCCGCTCGATGTCGGAACGCTTGCCCGAGGACGAGAACGGCGTCGCCTTGGCCTGCTGCTCGGTCAGCCCCTGCAGCGTCGTGCGGCACCACACCAGCCGCTGCTCCAGGTCCATCACCTTGCCGGCGTCGGCGAAATAGCGCGGCAGCTCGGCGTAGGCGCCCTTGGTCACGCCCGGGCCCTTGCCCAGGTCGCAGCGCTCGAGCGATACGTTCTTCGGCCCGGCGGGCTTCTTCCACAGTTCCTCGCCGGCGGCTTCCCACAGCTCGGCGGGATTGCCCTCGGCCAGCATCTGCCGGTACTTGGCGATTTCGTCGGTGGTATTGCTTTCGCCCTGCGCCTGCACGGCCATCGCGCCCGTCAGCGCGACGGCGCCGGCGGCCGCCAGCGCGGCCCAGCGAGGACGGCGTCGGTTCGGTCTCATGGGGTTTCTCCTCTCGGTCTCGCCGACCAGGCGGGCCGCTGTTGTTCTATGCGCGAATCGTTCCATGCGCGGCTCTTTCCTGCGCGGGTCGTGCCGCGCATCACGCTACGGCTTGATATAGGCGTAGCCTTCGTCCTGCTGCAGCCGCGCGATCTCGACCACGCCGGCCTGGACCACCTTGGCTTCGAGCAGCAGCTTGTTCTCGGGAATCTGGCGCGCGGTCAGCGTGTTGCGGCAGACGCGGAACTCGACGCCCATGCCGGCCAGCGCGCCCACCGCGGCGTCGAAGGTGTTGCCGCGCGCGTCGCGGGCGCCCTCGACCAGGAAATCCACGCCGTAGCCGAGCGCGACCACGACGATCCTGGTATTGGGCGCGCCGGCCAGATGGTTGCGCAGATTCCCGATCGCGCGCACCGCCTGGTCGTTGCCTTCCGACAGCTGGTACACCACCCGGTGGCGTCCGCCCCCGCTCCGCGGCGCGCCCGCCGTCTGGGCCGCGGCCCGGCTACCGAGTCCGACCGCCGCCAGCGCGGCGGCCGCCTTTGCAAAGAATGCTCGACGCATGATCTTCCTTCCGCCGCGTCCGCCGCGCCTCGTGCGCGGCCGCCGACCCGGCTACCGAAGGGGCACCTTACCAGAGCGGCCGGCAACCTGCCGTCCGCGCCGGCATCACGAGATGGTGGCCTCGTCGGTCCGCTTGTCGCCGCGATTGTCGACCCAGGTCACCGTGACCTTGTCGCCCTTGGCGCCGCCCTTGAACTTGAAGTTCAGGAACGGGTCCTTGGACACCGCCGGGCCGAAGTTGGCGTGGAAGACCTCCTTGCCCTTGCACTGGGCGATCACGGTCTGGATGTGCCAGGCCGGGATGGTCTTGCCGGACGCGTCCTTGCGCTGGCCGGTTTCCATATCGTGTTTCATCAGAATCTTGACGTCGACCACGCCGCCGTTCTCGGTGGCGCGTACGCGCATCGGGTCTGCCATGACGTTCTCCTGTTGCGATGGTTGCGATGGGCAGTCTGGGAAAGCGGGACGCCGCGGCGGTCAGCACGGCGCCTGTGCCTGCGATCGGCTTGTCAGCCGCCGCAGCCGCCCAGCGTCACCTTGATCTCCTTGGAGGCGACATACCACTTGCCGCCGGCCTTGACGGCCGCGTGCACCACGGAGGTCTGGCCCATCTTCACGCGCGTGGAGACGAACGGTTCGGTGCCGGCCGGGATCACGAAGTCCGCGGCCAGCGTATTGGGATTCTTCTCGACCAGGATCGCGATCTGCTCGGTGTCGGGCAGATTGCTGGTGACCGCCACCGGCACCACCGCGCCGTTCTCGGCGATATCGGGCGCGTTGAAGGCGATCGAGCCGCTCTTCTCGGGCGCACCGCCGCCCAGGGCCTTGATGACGTCGTTGACGCTCTTGCCCTCGAAGGCCGCCTTGTTCCATTCGGCCGCCTGCGCCTCGCCGATCAGGCCGGCGGCCGCCATCAGCGACACGACGGCGCTGACGCGCAGCATCTCTCGTCTTGTGATGTTCATGGTGTCCTGCACTCCTGCTTCTACCCGCCCCGCGGTATTCGTTTTGGTCGCCAGGCCGGCCGGCCTGGCGCGGGCGGTGCATCGCCGCCCGGTGAGCGGCCCCTGACGCGAGGCGCCGGGACCGTCCGCTTACTGCCGGTGTTGCTGTTGTTGCTGCAATGACTGCTGTTGCTCTCTTGCAGTGGCCGGCGTATCGGCGCAATCACGATTGCCGCCGATACGACGGCCCGTCACCAGGCATTACTTGGCCGGTGCGCCCGCCAGGATCCACTCCAGCACGGTCTTCACATCGGCATCGCTGATATTCGGGTTGGCCGGCATCGGCACCGGGCCCCAGACGCCCGAACCGCCCTTCTTGACCTTGTCGGTCAGCTTCGCCATGGCGGTCTTGTCGCCCTTGTACTTGGCGGCGACTTCCTTGTAGGCCGGCCCGACCAGCTTCTTGTCCACCTGGTGGCAGCCCATGCAGGCGTTCTTGGTGGCGATCTCCTGGGCCTTGGCCGCGTCGACGGCGGCGTGGGCGGAGGCCGCACCGGCCAGCATCATGGCTGCAATCACGAACTGCTTCATTGTTCTCCTCTCCGAACTGGAATGAGCCGTGGGGACGGCACGGCCGTGTGGCAGCGAATCTGCCCGGCACGGCGGCGTATTGGTCCGGCCCGGCCCCTTCGATGGGGGCGCCAGGCGGCCCAATACGCTATTTTGCCTCAAGTATCCACTTCACCATGGCTTGAATATCCGATTCTGGAACCTGCGGTTGCGGCGGCATCGGCACTGGCCCCCACGCGCCCTGCCCGCCGCTGCGGATTTTCTGCGCCAGCGGACCGTGCGCGTCCTTGCCCTTGTAACGCTGGGCGATCTCGTGGAACGACGGTCCGAGCAGCTTGCGGTCCTGCGCGTGGCAGGCCAGGCATTGGTACTGGCCGGTCAGCCTGGCGCCGAGGGGCTGGGCCGCGGCGGTGCCCGCCGGGTTGGCCGCCGCGTTGCCTACAGTCGCGGCCGCGGCCTTGCCCTCCGGCTTGTCCTTCGCCTCGTCCTCCGGCGACCCGGTCGCGACGCCACGCACCGGGCCGAAGCCGCGCTGCTGCGCCGCCAGGTCCCCATGCGTGCCGCGCGCGTATTCCGGGATCAGCGAACTGACCTCGACCTTGCCGGCGCAATTGGTCATGCAGGCGGTATTGCGCGTGTCCGGCTTGCCGCGGCCCGGCCACAGGCCGTGCTCGGTGGTCATGCCGTTGCGGTTCGGCAGCTTGCGCTGGACCTCGCCGATATTGGCGTCCGACAGCGTGAAGTCGGCCGGCACGATGTCGCCCAGGTTCAGGATGTAGGCGGTCACCGCGTAGACCTCGTCGACGGTCAGGCTCTTTGGCGCGTCCCACGGCATCGCGCGGTGGATGTAGTCCCACAGCGTGCTGACGGTGCTCAGCTTCATCAGCGAGGTGCGGTAGGGCTGGGAGCCGGTCATCGCCGCGACGCGTCCGCTGGCGATATCGGCCGCGGTGGTGCCGCCGGCGATCGGCGTGAAGACCGCGTTCGATTCGCCGAAGTCGCCGTGGCAGGAGGCGCAGCGCGCGTCCCAGACGGTCTGGCCCTGCGCGACGGTGCCGCGCCCGGGCGGCAGGCCCTGGAAGTCGGGGCGGACGTCGATGTCCCAGGCTTTCACTTCGGCGGAGGTGGCGGTGCGGCCGAGCTGGGCGCGGGCGGCCTTGGCGTCCCTGGAAACCGCGGCGTCCCTGGAGACCGGGGTGCCCTTGGAGACCGGGGCGCCCCCGGAAAGCGCCGCGTCCTGGACCGCGGCATTGGAACCCGCCTGCGCGGCACGCACCGCCGGAATCGACAGGGCCGCCCCGCCCGCGATGCCGATCAGCAGGCCGGCCAGCATGGCGCCACGGCGCCGGCCCGGGCGGGCGCCGGCGCGGGCGCGATTGCCGCGCTTGCCGCGATCGCCCTCATCGCCGCTATCGCACCTGGACATTGGACACCTCGCCGCTGGCCGCGACCAACCAGCTCTGGATCGCGTTGTTGTGGTAGATCGAACGCGTGCCGCGCACCGCGCGCAGTTGCGCGATGGTCGGCTGCACGTAGCCGGTCTCGTCGATCGCGCGGCTCTGCAGGATCGCCGGCGAGCCGTCCCAGACCCAGTCGAGATTGAAGCGGGTCAGGCATTTGGACAGCACCGGCGTCTCCAGCCGCGCGGTGCGCCAGTTGCGCCCGCCGTCGACCGAGACATCGACGCGGCGCACCTTGCCGCGGCCGGACCACGCCAACCCGCTGACGTTGTAGAAGCCCTTGCCGGTCAGCCGTTGGCCGCCCGACGGCGTGGTGATCACGGACTTGCATTCCTGGATCGAGGTGTACTGCCGCAGCATGCCGTCCGGCATCATGTCGACGTAGTGCAGCGTCTCGTCCTTGGTGTTCCACGGCCGGTCGCCCAGCTCCAGCCGGCGCAGCCATTTGACCCACGACACGCCCTGCACGCCCGGCACCACCAGCCGCAGCGGATAGCCGTTCTCGGGCCGCAGCATCTCGCCGTTCATGCCCCAGGCGACGATGATCTCGTCGGCCAGCTCCATCGGGATGGTGCGCGTCATCGCCGAACCGTCACCACCCTCGGCCAGCAGATAGCGGCCGCGGCGCTGGTCGGCGCCGGCGTCGTCGAGCAGCACGCGCAGCGGCACGCCGGTGAATTCGCAGCAGGACAGCATGCCGTGGGTGTACTGCACCGTCGGCACCGCGACATTGCCCCATTCCATGCCGGTATTGGCGCCGCACTCGATGAAGTGCATGCGCGACACCGACGGCAGCCGCATCAGCTCGTCCATCGTATAGACGCGCGGCGCCTTGACCAGGCCGTTGATCATCAGCCGATGGCGGGTCGGGTCGATGTCGTGCCAGCCCTGGTGATGCCGCTCGAAATGCAGGCCGTTGGGCGTGATGATGCCGAACAGGCCCTGCAGCGGCGCGAAGCTGACCGAGGCCGCCGACACGCGCGTCAAGCCCGGCGATTCGCGCCGCACCAGCGCGGTTTCGTGGCTGGAGGGCTGGCCGTAGGGGCGCGCGGCAACCGGCTGGCCGAGCGAGGTCGCCCAGGGTTGGGGTTTCAGGATCGCGGGATCGCCGTCGGCGGCGGTATGGGTTGCCGTAGAGGTTGCCGTAGAGGTTGCCGTAGAGGTTGCCGTAGAGGCCGCGGCATTGCCGGTCGCGGCGCGCGCCGGCTTGAACAGGCCCGCCGCCGTGGCGCCGGCAGCCGCGAGAAAGCTGCCGCGCAGCAGATCGCGCCGGCGGCTGTCGATGCCGTGGCGCCCGATCTGCTGCTGCAGGTCGGCACTGACGAAGTGTTCCGGCGCGGGCTCGATGCGACCCGGGCGACTGCGGTCCGGCACGTTCGGTCTCCTCCGGCCGCTCGCCGCGCTCCCGTGCGGGCGCGGTCGGCATGCCTGTTCGTATTGGGGCGCGCGCCGGTGAGGACCGCTGCGCGCTTCGTGCTGCTGGTTCAGCGCGCGCCGGTGGCGACCGATGCGCGCTTCGTGCTGCTGTCAGCGCGCCGCGCCGGCTCCGCCCGTCTTGCGCGGCGACGCGCCGCGCCGCTTCGGCTCGGTGGGCATGAAGCGGTCCACCATCGCGACCTGCTGCGCGTCGTCCTCGATCCGCGCGGCCACCTGCACGCACACGGTCCGGCACAGCTCCACCACGCTCTGGTCGGCGATCGCGTAGTACACCAGGTTCGCTTCCTTGCGCCGCGCCAGCACGCCGGAGCGGAACATCGCGTTCAGATGCCGCGACACATTGGCCTGCGACGAGCCGACGGTCTCCACCACGGCCCCGACCGGCTTCTCGCCGTCGCACAGCGCGTGCAGGATCTTCAGCCGCGTCGGCTCGGCGAGCAGCGCGAAGTAGTGCGACACCTGTTCGAAGACGCGATCCAGTTCGTTCATGCGATTCACTATATGCGTATATGCGTGAGGACGCATATATCGTTTACCCCCGGCTCCCGGCAACGGCGGCGCTCGGGCCACGCTCGCCATATCGCATCATGTCGGGGCCATTTTCCGCGTCATGTCGTTGCGATGTCGGGCGCCGTCGGCCGGGGTCGTGAGAATCTGAGCCACCCACGCAACCTTGCTAAAGTCCGCGCCGTTAGACGATCGAGCCGGGATAGCCCGCGCCCATACATTGCGTCCCTCCACCACGACGAAGGAGCAACGAAGCATGGCCTCGGTCTTTCCTACCCTCTGTTCCCACAAGGCGCTGATGACAGCCGCCGAAGGCGCGGCCGCGGCCAGGGACGCTGCTGGCGCGATGCGTTCCACGGCGCCGTACTTCGAAGCAACGGGCTCCGTGCAGATCGGTCCCTATTCGGGCCATCTGCGCTATCTGACCCCACCGCGTGCCAATCGGCCCACGCGCGCGATTGCAGAGCTCGACGAAGCGGTGCAGAAGCAGCGCAGCCTCTGCAGGAAGCTGTTCGACAAGGTGTTTCGTGGCATCGGCCTGGACGGCCAGGTATCGCTGAGCGAGACACAGTTCCACGCGTTCCGCTACGTGGACGGCCTCTATGACACTGCGGTGAATTGGCTCGGGCAACAGAAGTGGGCCGAGGCAAGCGAGGACATTGCGTTCATGGCTTCCTCGATGGAGGTCTTCAGGAATGCATCGGCGGCACTGGCGCGAATTCGGACGGCCGCCAGAAAGGGCGATCAATCGGCGCTGCAGGGTATCGCCCTGTCGATCTCCGTGCCGGTCGTCGCCGAGGCAGCGTGGCGCGACCCCGGCACCATTCGGCGGCTCGTGGCGTTGTGCGGCACCAGCCGGGACATCCTCTGCCTCGCGGGAACCGGTGATCCGATGCACCAGGGGAGCGCCGTGGCGGGCTTCAGCCGCATGCTCGATGACGATGCCACCGTCCAGTGCATCGCCGACACACTTGCCAACGAAATCCGCGGCATGTCGTTCCACGATGCCCGCAAGCGGGTGCTGTCCTTCATGATCCAGGGGCGGCACAGCTCCTTTGCCAGGGATCGCGCGGGCCGCGACCGCGTTCCGCAATTGTGGATCGCACTGCGCGACACCGTGGCGACGAGCGAGGACGCGGCCATCCTGGCGAACGATCACGTCGCCTGCGGCCTCGGGGCGTATCACCGCGCGATGAACTTCGTGCTGTCGGACAAGTCGGCCATCCATCGGATACGGCTGTCCCTGCTGGACCTGCTCCATATGAATCCGCCCGACGACGGCTGGCGCATCAGCCCGGAAAACGGGCGCAAGGTAGCGGCATTCCTGATGGGCACTGCCGTGGACCAGCAGGCGCAACCGGGCACGATACTGTCGCGCAGTGCGCTGCAGCTGGTCTGGGGCCACTCGGTCATCGCGACGGCCATCGACCGGACGGCGCGGGACACCCTGGCGGCCGGCGGCGACATCAGACCGCTGCAGCCGCTACTGCGGACGCACCCGAACAAGACCTACGTCGCGCAGTACTGCCGTATTTCGCCCGTCATCGGCACATGGGGCCGGGCATGGACCAGTCGCTATGGCGCACGCGAGGAGATTCCGGCCGATGCGGGGAGCGCACCGCGTCGTTCCCCGGCAGCGGCACGGTCGTTTGCGGTGGCCTGACGCCGGCCTTGCCGAGTCATTGCTTACCCCAGCGCGTCCGCCCAGATCGCATTGGCCCAGGCGAAGGCGTAGGTCGCTTCCAGCGTATTGGGCGCCGTCGACACGCCGCCGGAGTCCGGCACCGTCACCATGGTCTTCTTCTGTGCGTCGTAGCGATGCACGCTGGCGACGTGGATCACCTCGCGATCGGAAGTGAAGCTGTAGCAGGTGTTGTTGTACAGCGGCTCGGGATTGGGCTGCCGGCCGGACAGCAGCGCGACGATCGCCGCCGCCGCGATCTTGCCGTGCTGGTTCGCCATGTGTCCGGACTTGGGCATCAGCGGCGCGATCTGGATGGCGTCGCCGAGCACGTGGATGTTCGGCACGGCCTTCGATTCGAAGGTCAGGAAGTCGACCTCGCACCAGCGGCCATTGGCGGTCGCGAGTCCGGTGTTGACAGCGATCGCGCCGGCGCGCTGGGCCGGCACCACGTTGGCGACGTCGACCCGCTCGTCGTCCTGGACCTCGAACTTCAGCGTGCGCGTGGCGGGATCGATATCGACGGTGCGGTATTGCGGCCGGTATTCGACGATGCCCTTGTACTTGCTGGCCCACACCTGCTTGAACAGCGCGGCCTTCGATGTCACGTCGGGATTGGCGTCGAGGATCAGCACCTTGCTGCGCGGCTTGGCCTGGCTGAAATAGTGCGCCACCTGGCAGGCGCGCTCGTACGGCCCCGGCGGGCAGCGGTAGGGCGCCAGCGGCACCGTCAGCGCATAGGTGCCGCCATCGCGCATCGCTTCGAGCTGGCGGCGCAGCGCCACCGTCTGCGGGCCGGCCTTCCATGCGTGCAGGATCTGGTCGCCGCCGGGCCGCTTCAGGCCAGGCACGTCGTTGGGCATGAAGTCGACGCCCGGCGACAGCACCAGCCGGTCATACGGCAGCGTGCCGCCGCCGGCCAGCCGTACCTGGCGCTTCGACGGGTCGATCGCGGCGACGGTGTCGCGCACGACCTTGACACCGTGGCGCCGGCTCAGCGCATCGTAGGACACCGTCAGGTCCTCGATCCGCTTGCTGCCGCCGAGCACCAGGTTCGACAGCGGGCAGGAGATGAAAGTCGGATTTGGCTCGACCAGCGTCACGTCGATGGTGTTGTCGCTCCATTCGCGCAGATAGCGCGCGGCGGTCGCGCCGCCGTAGCCGCCGCC
>NZ_JCBAJO010000083.1:0-19021 GCF_059772245.1 Cupriavidus sp. R6-3 | reverse complement strand
CCGCCCCCGCTTCCGCCGGAGCCGACCATGCTTGAGATCCGCAACCTGACCAAGAAATTCGGCGGGCTGACCGCGGTCAACGATGTCTCGGTGACCTTCGAGGCCGGCCATATCAACGCCATCATCGGCCCCAACGGCGCCGGCAAGACGACCTTCTTCAACCTGGTCGCCGGCACCCATGCGCCAAGCTCCGGCGAGGTGCTGTTCAAGGGCACCAACGTGGCCGGCATGCGGGCCGACCGCATCGCGCGCCTGGGCATCGCCCGAACCTTCCAGGCCACCGCCCTGTTCGATCGCGCCACCGTGCTCGACAACCTGATCGTCGGCCATCGGCTGCGCACCCATGCGGGCCTGCGCGACGTGCTGTTCAACACCAGGCGGCTGCGCGAGGAAGAGCGGCTGTGCCGCGACAAGGCCGAGGAGGCGCTGGACTTCGTCGGGCTGTCGCATCTCGCGCATGAAGTGGCAGCCGACATCACGCAGGAGGAGCGCAAGCGCGTCGCCTTTGCGCTGGCGCTGGCCACCGGGCCCGAGCTGCTGCTGCTCGACGAGCCGGCCGGCGGCGTCAACCCCGAGGAGACCGTGGGCCTGGCCGAACTGATCCGCAAGATGGTCCGGCACGGCAAGACGGTCTGCCTGATCGAACACAAGATGGACATGATCATGCGGCTCGCCGACAAGATCATGGTGCTGAACTACGGCGAGAAGATCGCCGAGGGCACGCCGGCGGAAATCCAGCGCAATCCGCAGGTCATCGAAGCCTATCTGGGAGCCGACCATGTTGCAGCTTGAACGCGTATCGCTTTCCTACGGCAGCTTCCGCGCGCTCGACAACATCACGCTGCACGCCAAGGCGGGTGAACTGGTCGTGCTGCTCGGCGCGAACGGCGCCGGCAAGAGCTCGATCTTCCTGGCGATGAGCGGCATCCACCGGACCAGCGGCGGCAGCATGCGCTTCGACGGTCGCGAGCTGTCCGGCATGAAGCCGTCGCAGATCGTGCAGGCCGGCCTGGTGCACTGCCCCGAGGGCCGCAAGCTGTTCCCCGCGATGAGCGTGCAGAAGAACCTGACGCTGGGCGCCTACGTGCATCGCCGCGACAGCGCCGGCATCAGGCGCTCGCTGGAAGAGGTCTACGAACTCTTTCCGATCCTGCAGCAGAAGAAGGACGACCCGGCGGGCTCGCTGTCGGGCGGCCAGCAGCAGATGGTCGCACTCGGCCGCGCCCTGATGGGCCGGCCGCGCGCGCTGCTGCTCGACGAACCGTCGCTGGGGCTGGCGCCGCTGGTGGTCAAGCAGATGTTCGAGGTGATCCAGCGCATCAACCGCGCCGGCACCACCGTGCTGCTGGCCGAACAGAACGCCTATGCGGCGCTGGGCATTGCCCATCGCGGCTACGTGATCGAGGGCGGGCGCATCGTGATGGAGGGCGATCGCGATTCGCTGCTCAATGACGAAGGCGTGCGGCGGGCCTATATCGGCGGGTGACGCCGTCAGGACGAAGGACAGAAGCCGCCGGCCCCCCGCGAAAGCGGGTACCCAGACACTGAATCGAAGCGGATCGAGATTCAACCAAGACCATCCGGGCCACGACCCGATGGCACTTTCATCGTTTAAGGAGACGGAAGATGCAGAACGCCACCAAACCCCGCCGCAAGCTGTTGCCGCTGGCCGCCACCGCGCTGGCCGCCCTGCTGGCCTCCGGCGCGGCCTTCGCGCAGGAAGTGGTCAAGCTGGGCTATACCGGCCCGCTGTCCGGCGGCGCCGCGCTGTACGGCAAGAACGTGCTGTCGGGCATCCAGATGGCGGTCGACGAACTGAACGCCAGCGGCGTCGAGGTCGGCGGCAAGAAGGTCAAGTTCGAAGTGGTCGCGCTCGACGACAAGTACGCGCCGGCCGAATCGGCGATCAACGCGCGCCGCCTGGTGCAGCAGCACAAGACGCCGGCCGTGTTCGTGCCGCACTCGGGCGGCATCTTCGCGCTGCAGGCCTTCAACGAGCAAGAGAAGTTCATGGTGATGGCGTACTCGAGCGTGCCGCGCATCACCGACGCCGGCAACAAGCTGACCATCCGGATCCCGCCGGCGTACACCGGCTATATCGAGCCCTTCGTCAAGGCGCAGATGAAGCGCTTCGGCAAGAACGTCGCGCTGGTGCCGGCCGACCACGACTACGCAAAGGCGTGGGTGCAGGCCTTCGTGCCGGCCTGGGAGAAGGCGGGCGGCAAGGTGGTCGGCAACAACCCGATGTCCTATACCAAGGCGACCGACTTCTACAGCGGCGTGTCGCGCGTGATCGCCGACAAGCCGGACGTGCTGTTCGTCGGCGGCCCGTCGGAGCCGACCGCGCTGGTCGTCAAGCAGGCGCGCGAACTCGGCTTCAAGGGCGGCTTCATCGTGATGGACCAGGCCAAGCTCGACGAGATGGCGCGCGTGACCAACGGCCTGGGCATGCTGGAGGGCTCGATCGGCGTGCTGCCGCTCAACAGCGACAGCCGCCCGGCGGCGCAGGCCTTCAACGCCAAGTACAAGAAGCTGCATGACGGCAAGGACGCCACCACCGAGATGTCGCTGAACTACACGATGGTGCATGCGCTGGCCCATGCGATGAAGCTGGCCGGTACCACCAGCGACGCCACGGCGATCCGCGCCAAGATGCCCGACGCGATGAAGACGCTGCCGAAGGAACTCAACCCGAACGAGGTCGACGGCATCGACGCCAAGGGCGGTTCGATGGCCGATACCGTGGTCGGCTGGGTGCAGGGCGGCAAGATCAGCCAGGTGCGGCTGTCGGAGCTGGCGAAGTAAGGAAGCGATCCGCGCAGGCGGAAAAAGGAAAGGGCCCGCGATGGGGCCCTTCCCTGCGATCCCCGCTGCGGCGGGGATCGTCGTTTTTTACGGTCCGGAATCGGGATGACTCGGCACGTTCATGCCGCCGGCCATTCGGTCGGCCAGCCATTCGGTCCGCCGGCCGTTCGGTCCTCGCGCTTTCAGTCCTTGGCCAGCCGCTGCTGCTCGTACAGCCGGTCGGTCAGCTGGTCGGCCGGCATCGGCTTGCCATACAGATAGCCCTGGACCTCGTGGCAGCCGTTGGCCAGCAGGAAATCGCGCTGCTCCACCGTCTCGACGCCTTCGGCGATCACGCCGATGCGCAGGCTCGAGCCGACATTGATCACCGAGCGGACGATGGCCGCATCGACCGGGTCCTGGGTCACGTTGCGGATAAAGGACTGGTCGATCTTGATGCGGTCGACCGGGAAGGTCTTCAGGAAGCTCAGCGACGCATAGCCGGTGCCAAAGTCGTCGCAGGTCAGCGTCACGCCGTCGCGGCGCAGCGTCTGCAGCTGGCCGGACACCTCGTCGCCCTGCTGCAGGGCGATGGTCTCGGTAATTTCCAGTTCGAGCCGGTTCGGCTCCAGCGCGAGTTCGCGCAGCACGTGGCGGACTTCGGTCAGCAGGCGGCTTTCCGCCAGTTGCGCGGCGAACAGGTTGATCGCCACGCGCGGCGCCTGCTCGAACTGCAGCGACCAGGCACGCGCCTGCGCGCAGGCGGTCTGCAGCAGCCACATGCCCACGTCGACGGCGACGCTGCTGGCGGCCAGCGCATCGATAAACGCGGCCGGGGCCAGCAGGCCCTGGGTCGGATGCCGCCAGCGCATCAGCGCCTCGGCCCCGACGATGCGGCCGTCGCGCAGGTCGACCTGCGGCTGGTACAGCAGCTCGAATTGCCGCTGCGCATAGGCTTCGCGCAGTGCCTGCACAAGCGACAGCCGGCTGGTGACGTCGGCGCGCATCTGCGCCTTGAAGAAACGGATGGTGCGGCCGCCGTCGCGCTTGGCCCGTGCCAGCGCCAGGCTGGCCGAGGCCAGCGCATCGGAGGCGTTGTCGCCGCCGGCCGGCATCACGCAGGCGCCCAGGCTCGCCAGCACATAGTGGCGGTGGCCATTGCAGTCGTACGGCTCGGACAGCAGCGACAGGATCGCCGCGCTGACGTGGCGCACCAAGGTGGGATCGTAGATCGAGGGCAGCAGCACCGCGAACTCGTCGCCGCCGGTGCGGCCGATCACGGCATCGCGCGGCGAGGCGTCGCGCAGCCGGCGGGCCATCTGCTGGAGGATGCGGTCGCCTTCGCCATGACCGTGCATGTCATTGAAGGCGCGGAAGTCGTCGATGCCGAGCAGGATCAATGCGCAGCGCGGCACGGCCTCGTTCTGCAGGCGTGCTTCGAGCTTGCTCAAGAAGAATGGGCGGCTTGCTACCCCGGTCAACGGATCGGTGTCCGCCGCCGGAACCGCGCCAGCCGCCATCGCCTCCGACCTGGCCACTTTCCCCGCCCCGTTTGTGATTGTCGACATCGTGCTCGGTCAGCTATCCCGGCAAGTGTGACGAAAAATTGGAAAAAATCAAGCGGGGTGAAGGATGAGGGGCCTCACGAGTGAAAACAATGGCAAACGGCGATAGACAAACCCGGTTTTTACTCGCACTCCCATTCCGCTCTGCAGAACGCCGCCGCCAGGCCTTGCCGCGCTTGGGCTCGCCGGAGTGATTCAATCGGCTGTCGGATTCCTCCGACAGCCATATCGGAGCGCGCAGCGTTTCGGCCTCTCGTGACCACCACTATCGTTCCATCACGGCACGCGGCCGGACCCCGACCACACCAAGGCCTGTTGCGATGCGTTGGCCATGCCATGCCAACGCAGTCGGCAACCCTTGCCATCCCGTGGCATTACGCGGTCGGCCCCGTAACTTCTTCGCTTTCATTTCACCTGCAAGGGGAAATCCATGAAGCTGTTCTCGAAATCCGGGATTGCACTGGGACTGATGGTGGCGGCCAGCGCCATGCTCGCGGCATGCGGCGGCGGCGATGATGGCATCGACGACCGTCTCGGCCTGAACGAACCGCAGACACGCGTGATCCACGCCGTGCCTCCGATCCCGACCACGCTCAATCTCGACGTCTACCAGAACGGCGCCAAGACGTCCCTGCAGAACATTCCGTACAAGTTCGTCGCCCGCTATTCGGACGTCGACGACGGCAACCACCTGTTCACCTTCAACGCCGCGGGCACGCAGACCGAAGTGGGCCGCGCCCAGGTCGATGCGGCCACCGGCCACAAGTACACCATCGTGGCGCTGCCTGGCGACGACCGCGCCGACACGCTGGTGATCGACGATCCGTACGAGAAGGGACTGCTGTCGACCAAGGCGCGGGTGCGCGCGGTCAACGCCGCGTTCAACGCGCAGAACGTCGATATCTACGTGACGGCCCCGTCGGTGGACATCAATACGGTCAGCCCGACCTTCGCCAACGTGGGCTACAAGTCGGCAGTGCCGGCCTCGGGCCAGGACTCCAACGAGTTCGACGGCGGCAACAACTACCAGATCCGCGTCACCCCGGCCGGCACCAAGCAGGTGATCTTCAGCTCGGGCGCGATCACCATCGACAACAACGCCGACTGGCTGATCATGCCGATCCCGGTCGATGGCATCGCGTCGGCCGTGCCGAACAACATCAAGGTGCTGGTGGCCAAGGCCAACGACGACTCGCAGACGGCGATCGAGCTGGTCAGCCAGTAAAGCGGTTCGGCAAGAAAGTCCGATCGCTCAAACGACAATCGGCGGCGGCCTCAACGGTCGCCGCCGATTTCGTTTTGCAGCACATCGAGATGGGACAGGTAGGCATCCAGCTCTTCGCGCCCACTGTCGGTGATCGAGTAGACCCGGCCGTTGCCTTCGACCAGTTCCGCGGTGATCGCCCGTGCGATCAGCAGGCTGCGCAGGATTGGGCGCAGCGAGCGGATGTTCTTCTCGATGCCATGTTCGCGCAGCCGCTCGACGAGAGCGAGCACCGTGGCCGGGCTGGACTGCACGAACTTCAGGATATAGAGCCGGGAAACGAGACTATCGATGGTTGGTCTTTTCATGCAACGATAGACATGCGCAAAACGACCGGGCCGGTCGGCGCGCCCGGAATGGCTCCGGGGCGCCGGCCGGCCCGGTTTTTCTCTACTCCTCCTGGAAGGCGATTTCGCGCTTGGCCTTGATCGAGGGCAGCGCCACCACCGCCACCAGCGCCGCGGCGGCGATCAGCAGGCCCATCGACAGCGGACGCGTGACGAACACCGAGAACTCACCACGCGAGAGCAGCAGCGTGCGGCGGAAGTTCTCTTCCATCATCGGCCCGAGCACGAAGCCGAGCAGCAGCGGCGCCGGTTCGCACTTGAGCTTCAGGAACAGATAGCCCACCACGCCGAAGCCCGCGGCCATGAAGACGTCGAAGGTCTGGTTGTTGACCGAGTAGACGCCGATGCCGCAGAACACCAGGATCGCCGGGTACAGGAAGCGATACGGCACGGTCAGCAGCTTGACCCAGATGCCGATCAGCGGCAGGTTCAGGATGATCAGCATCAGGTTGCCGATCCACATCGAGGCGATCAGGCCCCAGAACAGCTGCGGGTTGCTGGTCATGACCTGCGGACCCGGCTGGATGTTGTGGATCGTCATCGCGCCGACCATCAGCGCCATCACCGCGTTGGGCGGAATGCCCAGCGTCAGCAGCGGAATGAACGAGGTCTGCGCCGCCGCGTTGTTCGCGGATTCGGGACCGGCCACGCCTTCGATCGCGCCCTTGCCGAACTCGTGCGAGTACTTCGACGACTTCTTCTCCAGCGTGTAGGCCGCGAACGAAGCCAGCGACGCGCCGCCGCCCGGCAGGATACCGAGCGCCGAGCCCAGCGCGGTACCGCGCAGCACCGCCGGGATCATGCGCCTGAAGTCTTCCTTCGTCGGGAACAGGTTGGTCACGCGATCGGTGAAGGTCTCGCGGTTTTCCTTCTGCTCCAGGTTCGCGATGATCTCGGCGAAGCCGAACATGCCCATGGCCAGCGCGACGAAGTCGATGCCGTCCGTCAGTTCCGGGATGTCGAACGAGAAGCGCGCGGCGCCCGAGTTCACGTCGGTACCGACCAGGCCCAGCAGCAGGCCCAGCACAATCATCGAGATCGCCTTGACCAGCGAGCCAGAGGCCAGCACCACGGCACCGATCAGGCCCAGCACCATCAGCGAGAAGTACTCGGCGGGGCCGAACTTGAAGGCCAGTTCCGACAGCGGACCGGCGAAGGCCGCCAGGATCAGCGTGGCCACACAGCCGGCGAAGAACGATCCGATACCGGCGGTGGCCAGCGCCACGCCGGCACGGCCGCGCCGCGCCATCTGGTAGCCGTCGATGGTGGTCACCACCGACGACGATTCGCCGGGCAGGTTGACCAGGATTGCCGTGGTCGAGCCACCGTACTGCGCACCGTAGTAGATGCCGGCCAGCATGATCAGCGCGGCCACCGGCGGCAGCGTGTAGGTGATCGGCAGCAGCATCGCGATGGTCGCGAGGGGGCCGAGGCCCGGCAGCACGCCGATCAGCGTGCCGAGCAGGCAGCCGAGGAAGGCGTAGGCCAGGTTCTGGAACGACAGCGCGGTCGAAAACCCGAGCGTCAAATGTTCAAGCAATTCCATCTGCGCGCTCCTTAGCCCGTGATGAACGCCGGCCACACCGGCATCTGCAGGTTGATGCCGTAGACGAAGGCACCGAGGCTGATCAGGACCAGCACCACGCTGTTGAGCAGCGCGCCCTTCCAGCTGAATTCATGACTGGCCATCGACGACACGACCACCAGCACGAATACCGACAGCACCATGCCGAGCGGCTTGAGCAACAGGCCGAACAGCACCACCGAACCCAGGATCCACAGCAGGATCTTGATGTCCCAGCGTTCCATCCGGTCTTCCTCGCCCTTGCTCGACAGCGAGCCGAGCAACACCAGCGCGCCGAGCGCGGCCAGTACCAGGCCGAGCAGGAAGGGGAAATATCCGGGACCCATCTTCGCGGCCGTCCCCATCGAATAGCCGCGAGCGACAAAGGAAAAGCCTAGGCCGACCAGCACGAACATCAGGCCGGAGGCGAAGTCCTTTTGGCTGCGTATGCGCAACATGATTCTCCTCGTTAAATGCAAAGCCGCACGGCACGAGCGCTGTGCCGAAAGCGGATGCAACGTTAGAGAAGCGTGCTTTCAGCGCCCTTTCAGTTGTCTGGTTTCAGGGTTAACCACGGCAAGGAATCTGCGTTTGCATCATGACGTGATGCATTTTGAAAGGGACGTGAAAGCGAGATGTAGGCTCGTTGAAAGGAATCGCGATCGAAGACGCGCAGCGCGGTCGTGCCGGCCGCGGCATGAATCGTCGCGAGAGTCGTCGCGAGAGTCGCTGCGTGGGTCGCCGCACGCCGCGATGGCCGACGCGGTAAGCTAACGGGTTCGGAACCCCGGGCGCCCGCGTGGCACACGCCCCGGTTCCCGACAGCGGACCCAGGACTCACGACACAGGACACAGGAGAAGCCATGTACCAGGACCTCGCCCTTTATATCGATGGGGAGTTCGTCAAAGGCGGCGGGCGCCGCGAGCAGGACGTGATCAATCCCGCCACGCAGGAGGTGATCGGCAAACTGCCGCACGCCAGCACCGCGGATCTGGACCGCGCCCTGGCCGCCGCGCAGCGCGCCTTCGACAGCTGGAAGAAGACCTCGCCGCTGGAGCGCGCGAAGATCCTGCGCCGCGTCGGCGAGCTGACCCGCGAGCGCGCCAGGGACATCGGCCGCAATATCACGCTGGACCAGGGCAAGCCGCTGGCCGAGGCAGTCGCCGAAGTGATGATCTGCGCCGAGCACGCCGACTGGCACGCCGAGGAATGCCGCCGCATCTATGGCCGCGTGATTCCGCCGCGCAATCCGAACGTGCGGCAGATCGTCGTGCGCGAGCCGATCGGCGTCTGCGCGGCCTTCACGCCGTGGAACTTCCCCTTCAACCAGGCGATCCGCAAGATCGTGTCGGCGCTCGGCGCGGGCTGCACGCTGATCCTGAAGGGCCCGGAGGATTCGCCGAGCGCGGTGGTCGCGCTGGCCCAGCTGTTCCACGATGCCGGCCTGCCGCCGGGCGTGCTGAACATCGTCTGGGGCGTGCCGAGCGAGGTCTCGACCTATCTGATCGAATCGCCGATCGTGCGCAAGATCTCGTTCACCGGCTCGGTGCCGGTCGGCAAGCAGCTGGCCGCGCTGGCCGGCGCACACATGAAACGCGTGACGATGGAACTTGGCGGGCATTCGCCGGTGCTGGTGTTCGACGACGCCGATATCGAGCCGGCCGCCGAGATGCTGGCCCGCTTCAAGATCCGCAACGCCGGCCAGGTCTGCGTGTCGCCGACCCGCTTCTACGTCCAGGAGAAAGCCTACGATCGCTTCCTGGCCCGCTTCACCGAGGTGATGGGCTCGATCAAGGTCGGGGACGGCCTGGAGGACGGCACGCAGATGGGGCCGCTCGCGCATGAGCGCCGCATCGCGTCGATGGAGCAGTTCCTGGACGACGCCAGCCATCGCGGCGGCAAGGTCGTCGCCGGCGGCGCGCGCATCGGCAGCAAGGGCTATTTCTTCGCGCCCACGGTGGTCACCGACCTGCCGGACGACGCGAAGCTGATGGTCGACGAACCGTTCGGCCCGGTGGCGCCGGTGACGCGCTTCAAGGACGCCGAGGAAGCGCTGCGGCGCGCGAACAGCCTGCCCTACGGCCTGGCCTCGTATGTCTTCACCAACTCGCTGAAGACCGCGACGCTGGTCTCGAACGGTCTCGAGGCCGGGATGGTCAACATCAACCATTTCGGCATGGCGCTGGCCGAAACGCCCTTCGGCGGCATCAAGGACTCCGGCATCGGCAGCGAAGGCGGCATGGAGACCTTCGACGGCTATCTGGTGACCAAATTCATCACGCAGGTGTAATTAAAGGCGGTAGCCGGCGGCGAATCGCCTCGCCGTGGCGACGACTCCATGGAAGGCCTTCCCGTGCGAGGAAGGCCTTTTTATTGGCGCGTGGTTATAAACGGAAAATCGCTGCGGCCGCTTCGCTCTTTCTCTAAATCAGGTCTCAGCATGCAATATTCGCTTGAGCGAAACTTTTGAGAATTTGTGTACTCGGATGAGCCGAAAGGCTCACTAATTTGTTCGCCAGCGCCACAGGTAGCAACGCATTCTCATACATGTCGCAATGAAGGTCTTCCACATGCGTGAGCACTTCCATCAGATTCGGAATGTCGGCTGCAGTAGGTGACTTCTTCAGAGCCCGCACGGGCATGGAGACCACATACATCTGCCCTGCACGGGACTTGAAGATAACCTTATGTCCATAATACGAAGTATATGCGTAGGGATTCTTCGGGTCCTCCTGTCCTGGGGAGATATGCGCGTAGATGTAGCTGTCGTTCAGTAGAACTACACTCCCGGCCGGGATAAGCTCCTGAATTTCTCTGGCATGCTCAACAAAGGCTCCGCTTTTCTCCAAGCCTGCCAAGAACAACCCATGTGTGTCGAATAACCAGTTCGATAGCTCCACCATGGCCTTATGCAAAAGGGCGGTAACACCAAACCACCCTGTAGGCCTATCCATGATGAACAACACTGTTTTCAACAAAAGAGGAGCTTTCGAGGCAAGATTCTTTATCACGTGCAGTAGTAGCAAGTGTTCGACGATTCCCGCAACGTAACCGACGATGCCTGCAGCTCCGGCTTCTTCTTCGATGAGCTCGTGGAGTCTAAAAACATCCGACAAGTACAGCTCAGCTTCACCAGACGAGAATCTAAAGTCATTTGTCATCTGGATTTCATCAAAAACAAATCCACCCTCCAAGCCACACGGATGACTCGCAATAGACCACTGACGCTCTCCAACAGTACGCGCATTGCCTTTGTATCGGCGAAACACGAACCATGCGAGCGTATCCATCAGTGAATTCTGTTCGCCGAGCGTCTGCTTGCAAAGAAAGTCGTACAGCACATACCGTATCGATTCTTTCAACGATTCGCAATTTCTTCTGCGAGCGCCACGAGTTGGTAACGCCAACTTTACGCGATTAATATTGCGAAGCACTTGCATATCTTCAGGAGAAACATGCATTAGCTTCTCAAGGCCTTTCAACGCCTCGCGCCTAAAATGCAACGCCCCAAATTGGAAGAAATGCAAGCTTGCCGACGGGAAACCCACACGAATTGGTACTTCAGTGTACCCACCATCGATCGCGATGAAGTGCCTAATCGATGAGTCCAGCACGGGAACAAACGGCACAACCATTTCCGCCACTGATCTTTTTTCCGTGTTCGGCGGAACATGTAAGCCGCTTATTGCTTCCTTCACCACTTCATCGTTAATAATATGGTGATGGGAGGATTTGCTTGCCCGCTCGTATGGTTTGTAACCGTCAGTCGAATAAGCCATAATTCAGCCTTTCATTTTCGTCCGGTAAACTTATCAATTTGCACCGGAACCACAAAAGCATTGCTGTAGGTTTTTACTCGAGCAAAGCCCTTATCGGTATCCTGACTAAAGCGCACGAGGCTATCACTGAAATCGCTGAAATCGTAGTACTTCCTTAGCTCCCGAATCTCATCATCGTTATTCAAATGAGAAATGACCCAATTCTGGGTATTCTTCAGAATATTGCCACTGATGGAACTAAGCTCCTGGGTCGCGTAGACAAGACCGAGTTGCAGCTTTGCACCCTCTTTTGCAAGGCGGTTATAGATTTGTGAGAAATCACGGTCCTCCTTCTTCGGAAAGAGGTTGTGCGCTTCCTCGAAGTAGAACTGGATGAAGTTATTGGGCAGCGCGCTCGTGAAGCGGTGCATGCTATCGCGGAAGACGTGCCGCGTGATGCGCTCGGAATACATACGTTGGAGCTCTTCATCGCCGCTTGAGAGGTCGGCAATGACAATCTTCCCCGCCCGGAGCGCTTGTAAGATTTCATCCTCAAAGGGGTTCTGTGACTTGTCCGTATGCTGCCTAGCGATTTCACGAAGAACATTGTAGCCCGAGCAGTCAGGGGTACCGCCTGACGACCGGCATCTCGTAAGCATTACGAGCAGAGCTTTGAGATCATCATCCGCCCACTCCCTCTTCTTCCTATTCTTGTAGTCCGCAAATACGGGAGCCGATTCGTAGACCTTCCAAAGGTTGTCCCACCAATCGCACGCCTGCTCCAACGTGAGACCTCTACTCAGGTCGATAGACGGGTCCACTGTCTTTCGCACTTCTTCGTTTGCCGAGAAAGTTACCTTGAAGCTAGCCGGCGGCGAAAACTTCGCGCGATAGAGTATGCAATGGTAAACCGCGAGCCTGCGGTCGTAACGCTCCTTGGCCGAACGATTTGTTGCGTAATCATCTGGCTTTTCGAGCATTACGCTTCGAAAGTTGGCCATGAATCGCGACGAATCGTCTGCGATTCGAGGAAACGCTTTGACAAGCTCAAATCCGGCTTCAATTTCATTATAGAAATTTACTTTCATAACCTTGAAGCCTGGTTTTTCGACAATTGAATAACGCTCGGTTTTCTCCTTGTACAAATCAAAAATCGCGGTCCCAGCATCTTGCAAGTTGGCGTTCGCATATTCGCCATTAATATCAAAGATGATCTGACCGACCGGATATTTTGGCAACCCCGCAGCAGTGAAAGGCTGCAAGACCTCATCGGCAGACTCTCTACTCGTGCCAAGCACTAGTGTAGCCTTCCCGCTCATCTCTTCGTTTGCCTGAATGACCTTCTTGATAGTGTTGGATTTACCAGTACGAGTCATGCCAAACAATCCTGTGCGCTTTCCAGCGAAGTCCGTCGCTTTAACGTAAAGCGGCACATCTTCGGCCTCCGCCTGGGTGAATCGTTGGCTTGAACTATACCGAACACGCCCAATGCGCACATCGCCTTCACCGCCTGCGAATCCTTCGGGGCGGTAATTGACGATGTTACGCAGTAAGTCTTCAGCGGGTTTTATTACCGAGTAGTTGTGCGCGCTGTAGAAATTCTCTACGTCCGCGCCAAACTTTAGTTTCCCATCTTGCAGGTAGAAGCAACCAAGGACCGAACAACGCACCCCACTGAATCCAAACTCGTGCCGTGTATATTGATCAAGCTGGCTTTGCTTCGTGCCGCCAGTCTTGATATTTTCTTTGTAATATTCAACCATCGAGCTCACAACGTCCCTGTCGGTTGGCAGGTCGGCAGGCTCGATGACGCGAAGCAAAATAGCTTCTTGGAGGTCGGTTTTCTCGGGATCGCAGTCATAGTACGCAAGGAGAAAGCAACCTTGAGGAACGCCCTTTGCGCGTTCTTTCCACGCATCCGCCATCAGCACGAAGGCTTCGCTGTAATGCAGCTTAAAAGGACGGCCGACGAAGGCTCCAGTGTCCCATTGCCAGTCAGCCTTTTCTCCCGCCCGCTTAAAAAAGTCAACAAATGCAATCTGGTCGCTTAGGCTCATCTTATTTTTTTCTAATTGCTGTTAAGAATTGGGTCAAGAAAACGGAGCTTTGCATGCTCTGCGTAGCTCTCTTGCGCTTCTATAGCCACCCATCGTCGTTCGGCCACAGCTGCTGCAAAACCAGTTGTGTTGCTGCCACCAAAGGGATCCAACACTAAATCACCCGGGTCCGTCAGGAATTCGATGAAGAACGACGCCAGCCCTAATGGCATGCGGGCTGGATGCGGCCTAATATTTCTTTCTTTGCAAGCACGGTGGTAGTGATCATTCGACGCTGCATTGGAGAACGAGAACGCGTTTGGCAGTCGTACCTCGCGGTCTTCGTCCATTTGCTCAAGCTCGATAAAATTATGGGCGATGGCACCGCCTTTATCGTTTAAGAACGTCGTTTTGCTGATGCTGTGCTCGGACGGACGCTTGCCTGCGTTGTAGCTGCCGCGCTTGAGCAGCTTTTTCATTGAGGGACTGTAAGGACGCAGGACTTTCGAATTGTCAGCCTTCGGGAAGTCGCTCTTGGCCAACCACCAAACGTGCGTGTAGCTGTCGACGGTTCTGATTCGATTTACCGTTACCCATTGGGCCGGACTCGGAAGGCGGGAGGGGTTGTAGCAAACAAATTCCTGTATGAGCCGTAGGCCCGCTCCGGGAGCTTTTGTGAAGGCTAACAGTGCTTCGAGTGCCATCAAACTCTGTACCGGTCGACCTGGTTCCCAACTATTTCCGAGTTCTACGACGATAGACCCATCGTCGGCAAGTAAGTCGGAAAGATTGGTGGCCAGCGATTCAAACCATTTCAGGTACGCTTCTCCGTTCAGGTTCCCGTAACTCTTCTTCCTGTTCAGTGGATAAGGTGGGGAGGTAACGATTAACTGTACTTTACCCTTTAGCTTACTGAATTCACGGGATTGAAGGAGTGCAAGTGAGTCGCCTATGTAGTAGGCGCCGCCATGCGTTTCAAATGACTTTGATTGGATGTTGGGAAGAGTCAAAGGCTTGTCTGGCTTAACCGAATGTTTCGACACCTTCGCTATTTTTAAAGGCGTTTGCGCTGACTTCATTGTGAAGAAGAGTGATCAAATTGGAAACACAGCAAGGACTGCATGTTTGTCCAGCCAAGCGGAGCTGCAGTTCTCCGGTACCATACCAAGCCTATACCCAGCGCTTCTAGGACATTGCTGCTTTGAAAGGGCTCGCAGTATTTTAGCACCGGATTGTGGGCCCATTTCTGAATGGAGAATTGATGAAGGGCTTCCGTCGGCGTGCGGCTTGATTAGACCTATCAGACGCATGGTCGATGCCGGCAATTCCTTGACAGGCCTGAAGGACAGAGCGCCCTCCCCTGCTGGATGTTCATGGCGAGCTCTCAATACTGCGTAGGCGGTGGCTGCGCTCCCGACACCGGGGACACCATCGACCTCATCACCGTCGAGACGGCCTGATCGACGAACTGAACGGTGCTCGGCCGTATCCTAGGCTATTCCATGGGCAACGGCGGCCTACTCGACCCGGGACGCCGTAGTGGACAACGACTCTCTCAACAAACATGGCGACATCGTTGTCGCCATCGCGAAGCCGAAATTCATAATTAAGACGCTGCGCCGCGACACTAAAAGTGAGCACTCCTTTGAGGCGACGACCCTTGATATCCTGACGTGTACCGTGCTGTTCCCGTGAGACAGGTGGCGGGGTAATGACAGCTTCGGCGTACCGGCACTTTATCAATTACAGTAGGCCAGTAGCATCGGGGCATTTTGCACCCATGACCGACATAGAGCGGTCGCGGAAAGCAAAGCGACAGTCAGGCAACTGAACAGCGCGCCCTCTCCCTGTGCAACCTCAATCACAACGATGGGGTGGCGGCTCACCGTGAGGCAGTCGCCGACGCAAGGCATATGGAATTCGGTGACCTGGTACTGCAGGCGCGTTGATCGACATCAGCTCCGGTACTGAGGCACATTGGCTTTACCTCGTCAACGGCGCACGCGTACTTTTCCGTCGACCGGTAACAAGCTCTGCATCACCGAGCTAAAGGCGGGCTACTCGCAGTCCGGGGCATTTAAGCCGGTCCAGATGCTGAAATGTCGATTTCCTGCCGTGCACGATAGTCCGGTCTTCCGCAGGTTCGGGTGAAAATCCTACAAAGGCTTGCGTCACTCGACATCTCTGCGCGGCTGCATTACAACGCTTGCTCGCACGCTGACGGATGTCCGCAAGCTGGGCACCGAATTTGCAGGACAACGGGTTTTCCACCAGACCGCGCGACGGCGTCGGTCCAAGCAGGATTCCATGTCCCTGACGCATTCCGAGCCGGCCAGCGCGCCGGCCCCACCGGCGGCACCCGCCCCGGACCCGGCCTGCGCACCGGCCCGCACCATCGAACTGCGCGTCAACGGCGCGCTGCATGTCGTGACGGTCGAGCCCCGCACCACGCTGCTCGACGCGCTGCGCGAGCAACTGGGCCTGACCGGCACCAAGAAGGGCTGCGACCGCGGCCAGTGCGGCGCCTGCACGGTGCTGATCGATGGCCGCCGCATCAATGCCTGCCTGACGCTGGCGGTGATGCAGGAAGACCGCGACATCACCACCATCGAAGGGCTGGCCGACGGCGAGCGCCTGCATCCGATGCAGGCCGCCTTCGTCGCGCATGATGCGCTGCAGTGCGGCTATTGCACGCCGGGGCAGATCTGCTCGGCGGTGGCGATGCTGGCGGAGGCGCGCGCCGGCCGGGCCAGCGCGGCGACACCGCCGGGCCAATCGCGGCACTCGGAGCAATTGGGGCAATCGAGGCAATCGGCGCAAACGGGGCAATCGGGACACTCTGCGCATTCAGTGCATTCGGCGCACGCAGCGGCGGCGCTGACCGACGCCGAGATCCGCGAGCGCATGAGCGGCAACCTGTGCCGCTGCGGCGCGTACCCGAATATCGTCGCCGCGATTCGCAGCGTAGCGCAGCAGGATGCCGGCGACGATGCGGACCGCGCCGCCGATCACGCTGCCGACCACGCCTGCGACCACGCCTGCGATCGCACCGCCGATCGCGACACCGAGCCGCGCTGAGCCGGAGCCGCGGCCATGCATCCATTCGACTACGACCGCGCCGACAGCCTCGACACGGCGCTGCAGCTCGGCAAACAGCCCGGCGCGCGCTTCGTCGCCGGCGGCACCAATCTGCTCGACCTGATCAAGGCCGGCGTCGAACGGCCGCAGCGGCTGGTCGATGTCGGCCGGCTGCCGCTCGCCGGCATCGATGCCCTGCCGGATGGCGGCGTCCGCATCGGCGCGATGGCCGGCAATGCCGATGCCGCCGACCATCCGTTGATTCGCACGCACTATCCGCTGCTGCAGGCCGCGCTGCTGGCCGGCGCCTCGCCGCAGTTGCGCAACATGGCGACGATCGGCGGCAACCTGATGCAGCGCACGCGCTGCCACTACTTCTACGACATCGGCTTCGACGCCTGCAACAAGCGCGATCCCGGCTCGGGCTGCCCCGCGCGCGACGGCGTGCAGCGCCAGCATGCGATCCTCGGCGCGAGCGAGCATTGCATCGCGACGCATCCGTCCGATCTATGCGTGGCATTGCTGGCGCTGGACGCGACGGTGGTCGTGCGCAGCGCGGAGGGCGAACGGCGCATTCCGATGGAGGACTTTCACCGCCTGCCCGGCGACACGCCGGAGCGCGATACCAACCTGGAGCCCGGCGAGCTGATCGTGGCGGTGGAACTGCCGCCGTCGCGCTGGGGCGGCCATTGCCACTATCTGAAGGTGCGTGATCGCGCCAGCTATGCATTTGCGCTGGTATCGGTCGCCGCCGCGCTGCAGCTGGACGGCGGCACGGTGCGAGCGGCGCGCATCGTGCTGGGCGGCGTCGCGCACAAGCCATGGCGCGCGCAGGCGGCCGAGCAAGCGCTGCGCGATCAAGCGCTGGACGACGCCGCGCTGCGCCGTGCCGCCGCGCGGTCGGTGCAGGGCGCGCAGCCCTATCCCGGCAACGCGTTCAAGGTCGAACTGGCGCAGCGCGCGGTGATTCGCGCGCTGTCCATCGCAGGAGGCATGCGATGAGCTCGCACGAGAACCCTACGGGCAACCTTGCCGAGAGCATGTCCGAGAATGCGCCGGAGAACGCGCCCGGGAACGCGCCCGGGAACGCGCCCGGGAACGCGCCCAACCTCGCCCGCCACCATCTCGACCGCGTCGACGGCGTGCTGAAGGTCACCGGCCGCGCGCACTACACCGCGGACCACCGGCTGCCTGACGTACTGCAGGCGATGCTGGTGACCAGCACCATCGCCGCCGGCGAGGTGGCATCGATCGACGCCGGCGCGGCCGAACGGATGGCCGGCGTGCGCCTGGTGATGACCCCGTTCAACGCGCCGCGCCTGCCCGAGAACGGCAAGGCGGCCGCGGGCGAGATGCCCGCCGGCCGCGTGATGAACCTGCTGCAGGACACCAGCGTGCGCTACAACAACCAGCCGATCGCGCTGGTGGTGGCCGATACGCTGGACCAGGCCCGCGAGGCCGCGCGCCATCTTCGCATCGCCTACCGCGAGCAGCCGGCCACGCTCGACTTCCCCGAGGCCAAGGCACGGGCCTACGAACCGCGCAAGGTCAAGAACGAATCGGCCGACACCGCGCGCGGCGACCTCGATGCCGCGCTGCGCGAGGCCGCAACCACGATCGATGCGACCTACACCACGCCGATGCAGCACCACAACGCGATGGAGCCGCACGCCACCATCGCGGCCTGGGACGGCGACACGCTGACGCTGTACGACGCCACGCAATACGTCCTCGGCGTGCGCAAGACCGTGGCCAAGACCTTGGGCATTCCGGCCGACAAGGTCCGCGTGATCTGCCCCTTCGTCGGCGGCGGCTTCGGCGGCAAGGGTTCGGTGTGGTCGCACGTGGTGCTGGCCGCAATGGCCGCGCGCGCGCTGGGCCGCCCCGTCAAGCTCGCGGTGGAGCGGCCGCAGCTCTTCGGCCCCGCCGGTGCGAGGCCGCCGACCGAGCAGCGCGTGCTGGCCGCCGCGCGCGCCGATGGCACGCTGACCGGCTTGCGCCACGACGTGGTGACGGCGACCTCGTACCTGGAGGACTGGGTCGAACCCGCCGCGATGATGACGCGCCTGCTCTATGGCAGCCCCACGGTCCATACCAGCCATCGGCTGGTCAAGCTGCATATCGGCACGCCGACCTTCATGCGCGCGCCCGGCGACGCCAGCGGCAGCTTCGCGCTGGAATCGGCGCTCGACGAACTGGCCCATGCGCTGAAGGTCGATCCGGTGGACCTGCGGGTGCGCAACGATACCGAGATCGACCTGAGCCAGAACCTGCCCTTCTCCAGCCGGCGCATGAGCGAGTGCTTCCGTCTCGGCGCGGAACGGTTCGGCTGGTGGCAACACGACCCGGCGCCGCGCAGCATGCGCGCCGATGGCAGGCTGGTCGGCATGGGCGTCGCCACCGCGACCTATCCGGCGATGCGGCAGGCGGCCACCGCCACCGCCATGATCGAGGCGGATGGCAGCGCGTGCATCCGCTGCGCGACGCACGACCTGGGCACCGGCACCTATACCGTGATGACGCAGGTCGCGGCGCAGGCGCTGGGGTTGCCGGCCGCGCGGATTCGCTTCGAACTCGGCGACACCGCGTTCCCCGATGCGCCGATCGCCGGCGGCTCGCAGACG
>NZ_JCBAJO010000082.1:0-19130 GCF_059772245.1 Cupriavidus sp. R6-3 | reverse complement strand
AGCCCCTGCGCCAGTGGTCGCGCCACCGGTCAACGAGCCGGTGATCCGCACCGTCGGCGCGGTCAGCTATGTCTGCGGCGGCGTCGGCGAGGACGAGCAACGGCGGCTGGCCGCACGCCAGAAACAGTTCAACATGGGCGTGCTGTTTACGCAGGGCGCGACCGGTGAATACCTGGCCGATGTCGAGGTCCGACTGATGCGCGAAGGCCACGAAGTGGCGCGATTTCGTACCGAAGGGCCACGCTGCCTGATCAAGGCGCCGGAGGGCCGCTACAATGTGCACGCCACTTACAACGGCCAGCCCAAGTCCATGACCGTCGGCACCGGCACCTACGACGCGCAGTTGCGCTGGTAGCCATCCGGGCATCGCGCGCAGCGATGCCCGGTCGAAGGACCGCACCGGCTGGCCCACCAGTCCATGCGATCGACCAGCACCGGCCTTCCTTCTTCGCTTCCTTCGACGCTTCCCTCGACGCTTCCTTCGACGCTGTCGTCGATTCGATCCGCGGTGATTGACACGCGCCGGCTGCTGGTGGGCGCCCTCGCCCTGCTGCTGGCGGCCTGCGCCAGCACGCCGCCCTCGCGCCATGGCGGCCATGCCCGCAACACGCCGCGCGCGCCGATCGTCGAGCCGAGCGCCGGCCTCGAAGAGATCTCGATCCAGGCGATGTCGCTGGTCGGCACGCCCTACCGCTACGGCGGCAATACGCCCGATTCCGGCTTCGACTGCAGCGGCCTGGTCCGCTACGTGGTGTCGCGCGCGGCCAACGTCAATCTGCCGCGCACCACCGAGGCGATGGGCACGCGCGGCACGCCGCTATCGCGCGATCAGGTGGCCTCGGGCGATCTGGTGTTCTTCAACACCACGGGGCGGGCGAACTCGCATGTCGGCATCTACGTCGGTCAGAACCGCTTCGTGCACGCGCCGTCGAGCGGCGGCACCGTGCGGCTGGAGGACATGACCAAGTCCTATTGGGCGTCGCGTTACAACGGCGCGCGGCGCATCGCCAACGCCGCGGTACCGGTCGCGCCGAGCACGCCGGTTCCGCAGGCGGTGCCGGCTGTGCCCGTCTCCCCGCCGCCGCCCGCAGCGCCTTCGCCGGCGCCCGCCCCGGCGCCGGTCCCGGAAGACGACGATCCGATCGCCGCCTTCGCCAATCGCTGAGTCGCTTGGCCTTGGCCTTGGCCCACGGCACACTGAGCCGGTGGACCGGCGCCCAGCCGAAAAACGGAGCCCCAATGACAAAGGCCAGGCAAATGCCTGGCCTTGTCTTTCATCGCCTGCCCTTGCGGGCGAGCCTCACAGCAGATGCCGCCCGATCCACCAGGCGATCGCCGCCATGAAGGCCGACGCCGGAATGGTCAGCACCCAGGCCCAGACGATGTTGCCGGCCACGCCCCAGCGCACCGCCGAGGTCTTGCGCACCGAGCCGACACCGACGATGGCGCCGGTGATCGTATGCGTGGTCGAGACCGGCACGCCCAGCGTGGACGCGAGGAACAGCGAGATCGCGCCGCCCGTCTCTGCGCAGAAGCCGCCCACCGGCTTGAGCTTGGTGATCTTCTGGCCCATGGTCCGCACGATGCGCCAGCCGCCGAACAGCGTGCCCATGCCGATCGCGACGTAGCAGCTGACGATGACCCAGGTCGGCGGCGCGCTGTCGCTCTGCATCACGTGGCCGCTGGCGATCAGCAGCATCCAGATGATGCCGATGGTCTTCTGCGCGTCATTGCCGCCGTGGCCCAGGCTGTAGAGCGAGGCCGACACCAGCTGCAGGCGGCGGAACCAGCGGTCCACGCGCGACGGCGGCGTACGGAAGAAGGTCCAGCCGACCACCAGCATCAGCAGCGAGCCGAGCAGCATGCCCGCCAGCGGGGAGATCAGGATGAATGCCACGGTCTTCAGCAGGCCGCTGGCGACCAGTGCGCCGGTGCCCGCCTTGGCGACCGCCGCGCCCACCAGGCCGCCGATCAGCGCGTGCGAGGACGAGGACGGGATGCCGTAGTACCAGGTGATCAGGTTCCACGCGATCGCCCCGACCAGGGCGCCGAAGACCACATAGTGGTCGACGATATTGACGTCGATGGTGCCCGTGCCGACCGTGGCCGCCACCTTCAGATGGAAGACGAAGATCGCGATCACGTTGCAGACGGCGGCCAGCGCCACTGCGTGATGGGGCTTGAGCACGCCGGTCGATACCACGGTCGCGATCGAGTTCGCGGCATCGTGAAAGCCGTTCATGAAATCGAACAGCAGAGCGAGCGTCACCAGCAGGACGATCACCCACAAGCTCATTTGTACAGTCTGCATGCGGAGTTCCGGTGGGCGCGCTCAGGCGTTTTCCAGCACGATGCCTTCGATGATGTTGGCCACGTCCTCGCACTTGTCCGTGATCGTCTCGAGCTGTTCGAAGATGGCCTTCATCTTGATCAGCCGCTTGACGTCGGTCTCGTCGCGGAACAGCTTGGAAATCGCCCCGCGCATCAACCGGTCAGCCTCGGATTCGAGCTGATCGATCTGCTGGGCCGTCTTCAGGATCGTGCTGGCGTTGCCCATGTCCTCGAGCAGGCCGACCGCGATCTTGACCAGTTCGCAGCACTGCACGCAGATCGAGGCGAGCTTGCGGGCCTCGTCGGTCAGGCTGGTGACGTCGTACAGCGTGATGGTCTCGGCCACGTCCTCCATCAGGTCGAGGATGTCGTCCATGGTCGTGATCAGCTTGTGGATCTCGTCCCGGTCGAGCGGCGTGATGAAGGTCTTGTGCAGCAGATCGATGGTGTCGTGCGTGATCCGGTCCGCCTTCTTCTCGGTGGCCTGCACGCGCCGCGCGTGGGCTTCGGCATTGCCGAGATCGTTGATCAGCGTTTCCAGTTCGCGCGATGCAGTGACCGCGCAGTCGGCGTGCTGGTTGAAGTATTCGAAGAACTTGCCCTCGGTGGGCATGAATCGGCCGAACATGGCTGTTCCTTGTCGCGGCGCGCTGGCGCGCCGTCTCGTTGGGAATGACTGGATTGCGGGAGAGATTGCGCAACAGCCGGCGTTGCCGCCGGCTGTCACGGAAAAGCAATATTCTACAGGGTAGTCGGCGCGTGACGTACGCTTTGTGTGGCGCAACACGACAGCGCGCCACCCGCCTGCCGCGCCCGCGCGGTCAGGTATCGTTGTCGAAGAACGCCGGGCCGCCGCTGAAGTTGTCGAACTTGGTGAACTGGCCCAGGAAGGTCAGCCGCACGGTACCGATCGGACCGTTACGCTGCTTGCCGATGATGATTTCGGCGGTGCCCTTGTCCTGCGAGTCCGGGTTGTAGACCTCGTCGCGATAGATGAACAGGATCACGTCGGCATCCTGTTCGATGGCGCCCGATTCGCGCAGGTCGGACATCACGGGACGCTTGTTGGGACGCTGCTCCAGGCTGCGGTTCAGCTGCGACAGCGCGATCACCGGGCAGTTGAGCTCCTTGGCCAGGCCCTTGAGCGAACGCGAGATTTCCGAGATCTCGGTGGCGCGGTTCTCGCCGCCGCCCGAGCCCGACATCAGCTGCAGGTAGTCGATGATGATCAGGCCGAGCTGGCCGCATTGGCGCGCCAGCCGGCGCGAACGCGCGCGCAGCTCCATCGGGTTCAGCGCCGGCGTCTCGTCGATGAACAGCTGCGCGTCGTTCATCCGCTGGATCGCATGCGTCAGCCGCGGCCAGTCCTCGTCGAGCAGCCGGCCGGTGCGCAGGCGATGCTGGTCGAGGCGGCCGACCGAGCCCAGCATACGCATGGCCAGCTGCGTGCCGGCCATTTCCATCGAGAACACCGCCACCGGCAGGCCCTGCTCGACCGCGACGTGCTCGCCGATGTTCAGCGAGAACGCGGTCTTGCCCATCGACGGACGGCCGGCGACGATGATCAGGTCGCCCGGCTGCATGCCGCTGGTCATCCGGTCCAGGTCGAGAAAGCCGGTCGGCACGCCGGTGACATCGGTATTGGTGTCGCGGTGATAGAGCTCGTCGATCCGTTCCACCACCTGCGTCAGCAGCGGCTGGATCTCCTGGAAACCCTTCTGCCCGCGCGAGCCTTCCTCGGCGATCGCAAAGACCTTGGATTCGGCCTCGTCCAGCAGCTCGCGCACCTCGCGGCCCTTCGGCGCAAAGGCCGAGGTCGCGATGTCGTCGGCCACCGTGACCAGCTTGCGCAGCACCGAGCGCTCACGCACGATCTCCGCGTAGCGGCGGATATTGGCCGCGCTCGGCGTGTTCTGCGCCAGCGAGTTCAGATAGGCGAGACCGCCGACCTCCTCGGCCTTGCCGGCCACCTGCAGCATCTCGTAGACCGTGATCACGTCGGCCGGCTTGGTGTCCGAGATCAGCCGCGCGATGCTCTGGAAGATCATCCGGTGGTCGAAGCGATAGAAGTCCGCCTCTGACAGGAAATCGGCGATGCGGTCCCAGGCCGCGTTATCCAGCAGCAGGCCACCCAGCACCGATTGCTCGGCCTCGATGGAATGCGGCGGGACTTTGAGATTGTCGAGTTGGGGATCGGCGACGGGCGCGTTCATGGGGGGCAATTATAGCGGCCCGCCCGCGCATGGCCGAGCGAATCTCGGCCGGCGGAGGACCCGATGATGGTGGCGCCGCGCACAACGCGCATGCGTGCGGGCGCCACAAAGAAAAAAGGCAGAAGCGGCTGTCAGCCTGCTCCTGCCTTTTGCTGGCCTGGCCGGGCCGCGGCGGCGCGAACGGATGTCGCGCCGGTCGCGGCCGGCAGGCTTAGACGTGCTCGCCCAGCACCGAGACGGTGATGTCGACCGCGACGTCCGTGTGCAGCGACACGCTGATCGGATAGTCGCCGACCATCTTCAGCGGACCGTTCGGCAGACGAACCTGCGCCTTCTCGACCTTGAAGCCCTGGCCAGCCAGCGCTTCGGCGATGTCGGCGTTGGTCACCGAGCCGAACAGACGGCCGTCCACGCCCGACTTCTGCGTGATCTGGACGGTCAGGCCGCTCAGCTTCTCGCCTTCGGCTTGCGCGGCGGCCAGCTTCTCGGCGGCGGCCTTTTCCAGCTCGGCGCGCTTGGCCTCGAACTCGGCGATGGCGGTCTGCGTCGCGCGGCGGGCACGCTTGGACGGGATCAGGAAGTTACGGGCGTAACCATCCTTGACGCGAACGATGTCACCCAGGTTGCCCAGGTTGACGACTTTTTCCAGCAGAATGACTTGCATCGTGTTTTCTCCTTAGCGACCAGGCGATCAGTTCTTGTGCAGGTCGGTGTACGGCAGCAGCGCCAGGAAGCGGGCGCGCTTGATTGCCGTGTCGAGCTGACGCTGATAGTGCGCCTTGGTGCCGGTCAGACGAGCCGGCGTGATCTTGCCGTTGTCGCCGATGAAGTCCTTCAGCGTGTCCAGATCCTTGTAGTCGATCTGTTCGACGCCGGCCACGGTGAAGCGGCAGAAGCGCTTGCGCTTGAACAGCGGGTTCTGCTGCTGGAAGCGCTTCTTGTTCTTGTTGTCACGTTTGACGAATGCCATGGTTCAATCCTTTACGAATGCTTTACATCCAGTGATGTGAAAGACGAGAGCCTTGCTGTTGCGGTGCCTGCGGGCGAGAAAGCCTTCGCACTCGAGCACCGTGCCGAGCGGCGTGCGCTCCAGGTGCTGGCCGACCGGACCGACGCCCATCGCGGCGATCGCGAACTCGACCTGCCGCGGCGTCTGCGCCTCGACCACCTCGCCGCCGTATTGCAGAAGGCAATTGACGACGGGGACGCCGGCCGGCGTGTAGCGCAACGCGTCGCGCTCGACGAGGGTGGCGTGCAGCCTCAGCTGGTTCATCGCGCCACCGCCTCTCGCATGCCGCCCCGGTCATGCCGGAGCGAACCGCACACAGCAGACCGCACTCAGGCGGCCTGGCCTTCGCTGGTTTGCTGCGAAGCCTTGCGGGCTTCTTCGCGCTGGACTTCCTTCATCATCGGCGACGGGCCGGTCTCGGCCTTCTTCGTCTGGACGATCAGGTGGCGCAGCACGGCGTCGTTGAACTTGAACGCGTGCTCGAGCTCAGCCAGCGTGTCCTTGCCGCACTCGATGTTCAGGCAAACGTAGTGAGCCTTGGCCAGCTTCTGGATCATGTAGGCCAGTTGACGACGGCCCCAGTCTTCCACGCGGTGCACCTGGCCGTTCTGCGACGTGACCAGCGTCTTGTAACGCTCGATCATGGCCGGCACTTGCTCGCTCTGGTCCGGATGGACGATGAATACGATTTCGTAATGACGCATTGACGCTCCTTTTGGGATAAGCCGCCCGGGCGCCAAGTCCGGTGCAGCAAGGGTTAAATAGCCCGCGAGTATAGCCCGGAACGGCCACGGCGGCAAGCCGCATGAGGTCCCGGCTGGATCTGCGGCGCTCCGGCTTGCGCCGCCAGCCTCAGATCTGCGCGAAGAACTGCTGCAAACGCACCGGATCGCCGGCCAGCGCGGGATCGGCGCCAAGCGCCAGCAGCAGCGCGACCCGGGCCTTGTACGGATTCAGATCGCCGGCCGATACGAAGGCCCCTGCCGCCGGATTCGGCTGCGCCGGGGCAATCACATTACCGGCACCGGTGCGCGTGCTGCGCACCACCGCGACACCGGCGCGCGCCGCATCGACAAGCGCTGCCACCAGCGTCTCGTGGATCGATCCATTGCCGGCCGCCGCGACCACCAGGCCCCGCACTCCGCTGGCGACCAGCGCATCGACCACCACGCGGCCCGGCTGCGCATAGCTGGCGACGATCTCGACCGCGGGCCAGTTCTGCGGCAGCGGCAGGGCCTGCCGGGGCAGACGCAGCGGCGCACGCGTGAAGCGCACCAGCGCGTCCTGCACCAGCCCGATCGGCCCGGTGCCCGGAGAGGCGAACGCGTCGACGGCCGAGGTGTGCGCCTTGACCGCGTCGCGTCCTGCATGAATCTCCTGATTGATGACCACCAGCACGCCCTTGCCCGCCGCGTCGGGATGCGCCGCGACGCGTACGGCATCGAGCAGGTTCAGGGGGCCATCCGCCGACAGCGAGGTCGCCGGCCGCATCGCCGCGGTCAGCACCACCGGCACGCTGGCCACGCCGGCAAGATGCAGCAGCATCGCCGTTTCTTCGAGCGAATCGGTGCCGTGCGTGATCACGATGCCGGCCACGTCGTCCTGCGTGGACCAGTGGTGGACCCGCGCGGCCAGCCGCGCCCACAGGCCGAACGACATGTCCTTGCTGTCGATCTGCGCGACCTGCTCCGCCTCGATCCGCGCGACGTCCTTCAGCGCCGGGACAGCCTCGAGCAGTGCCGACACCGGCACGGTCGCCGCCTGATAACGCGCGCTGCTGGCGGCGCTGGACGAGGAACCGGCGATGGTGCCGCCAGTGGCAAGAACGATCACGCGAGGCAAGGTCATGGGCACGAGATATCCGTAAACAGGCGGCGATTGTACCCGCCGCGACGGCCCGCTCCCCTACGGTCTTGCCCTGCCCCGCAGCCCGACCGTCCGGCCCCGAAAGTGGACGAGGATGCAAATTCCTCTTGCACTTCGATCGATACTGTATAAAATCACAGCACACTGTTCAAACGTACAGTGTTGCACATGGCGGCCACCGACGGCCTGCACGCTTCGCAGCGCGCGCCACCGGCCGGACCGCCACCGGATACAACAACACGGACAAGCCATGGCGACTCTGACACCCCGGCAGCAGCAGATCTTCGACCTGATCCGCAACACCATCCGGCAGACCGGCATTCCGCCGACCCGCGCCGAGATCGCTGCGGAATTCGGCTTTTCGTCGCCGAACTCGGCCGAAGAACATCTGCGCGCGCTGGCTCGCAAGGGCGTGATCGAGCTGACGCCCGGCGCCTCGCGCGGCATCCGGCTCAAGGTCAATCGCAGCGACTCCGAAATGCCGGACCAGTTCTCGCTGCCGATGGCCGGCGTGATGCAGCTGACGCTGCCACTGGTCGGCCGTGTCGCCGCCGGCAGCCCGATCCTGGCGGCCGAGCATATCGACCGGCAATACCAGGTCGACGCCTCGGTCTTCGACGAACGCCCCGACTACCTGCTGCGCGTACGCGGCATGAGCATGCGCGACGCCGGCATCTTCGATGGCGACCTGCTCGCGGTCAAACGCGCGCAGGATGCCGCCAACGGCAAGATCGTGGTGGCACGCATCGGCGAGGACGTGACCGTCAAACGGCTCAAGCATCGCGGCGACGCGATCGAGCTGATCGCCGAGAACCCGGACTTCGCCAACATCATCGTGCGGCCCGGACGCGAGGAATTCTCGCTTGAAGGCATCGCCGTCGGACTGATCCGCCAGTCCGGCTTCTAGCCCAACGAAGCAATCCGGCAGGCGCCGCCGCCTTGGCGCCAACCTCAGTCATGCAGCCACACGAGCCGCAGGGCCCCGTGTTGCCGCAAGACTTCCGCTGACGCCTTACCGAAGAGGACCACCATGCTGCAAGCCGACCGCTCCCTGACCCGCTACCCCGTCAAGCCCACGCCGTTCCGCCAGTCCAAAGGTGTCCGCATCTACCAGGGCGCGCAGCGCCGCACCATGGTCGGCAGCATGGCCGCGATCTGCCGGATGCTCGAACTCGATCAGCCGGGGGTGAAGTTGAATGCGTGAAGTTGAACGCGTGAAGTTGATCGCGTGCGGTTGAGCGCGGGAGGTCTGGCGCGTGAATTCGAACGTGCGAGGCAAGCCGCGTTCGTGCGATCGCAGCGACAAGATCGACTGCGTTGAGCGCCTGCGCGCGCGTCCGCGCGAGACGCGGGATATGGCAGCCCGATCGAAAGCGACGGCTCTCGCGCATCGCAACAAACCTTTACAACTCGGACCGTGAATTCGTTGAGGCATGGCCTAGCCTGTTCCCATGCTTTTCGAAGGAGACGGCCATGCCTTCGTCAGACGACACCGTCAAGCTGCTTCGCCCCGGTCGCCGCACCATGAACTGGCACGACGTGGCGCTGATCGCAGCGGGTTGGATCGCCTTGTGCATGGGTGTCGGGTGGACGATCACCAAGGCCGCTGCAAGGCTGGTTTGAGGACCGACTTGAGGCGCTGGCCCGCCCGATGATGCTCGCCACAAAGCAAAACAGCCGCTCGATGAGCGGCTGTTTTGCATGGGATCTTGGGGTGGCTGATGGGACTCGAACCCACGACGACAGGAATCACAATCCTGGACTCTACCAACTGAGCTACAGCCACCGTAGCGCCGTCGTCAGTACTGCTCGACGGAAACCAAGATTATACAAACTTCGTTTGGCGATGGCTAGTACTACGCACAAAAATTTTCGTGCGTAGTCGAACGGCGCATCAGGACCAGCGGGCTTCGAGGCGGATCGCCTCGCGGATCGCCTCGATCGTTTCTTCCTCGGACTGATACGTACCAGGCAGTCTTCGGCTCCTGCCGTTCAGCACATCGGTCTGCAGTGCCGCGGCCGCGGCCGCATCCGTGCCGCGATGCCAGCAGTAGCGGGCGGTCCAGGTACCGTTCTGCAACCGCTCGACCACCCAGACGACGCGGAAGCCTTCGAACGCGACACCAAACAAGCCGTCTTCTTCCATTCCACCCTCCGAGGCCAGACCTTCTTGTCGTTTTTGGCTACATCTTGCCATCACCCGGTTGGGGGGTCACCTCTTTGCAGCAGGCAAACGAGAATGATTCGCGGGGACGTTGCTCGACGGCATCACGCCGGCAGCGGCAAGGCGGGAGGGAAACGGGGCGGACGGCGGAGGAAGGGAAAGCAGAAGGCGGAAGCGGCGGGGAAATGCGGTGCAAAAAAAAGTCCGCACACGGCGGACTCTTAAACTCTTGCGATCTCAATGCCCTGAAGGCAATTGCAATGTAACTGTCATCGCCGCCAAGCACTATTCGGGTAAACGAAAGGACCGGCGACCGACCCCGGACACGCCCGGCTCCAGGACAAAAAAAGCCCGCACTAGGCGGGCTCCAAAATCAGTTGAAGAAAGCCCTGTATTCGAGGGCACAGACAGTTTAAGAAAATCGGAATCGGCTTGGCTATCTAGGGGAATCCCTTTCCTGGTGCCTGCTATCGCCTGCACTGGCGCGGAAAGTGGCTGCAACGCGGCGGCACGGCGGGTGCGGGACCATGCCCGATTCGAAATTAGAGTCTGCACTCCAATCGGCGGCGGCCATCTACCGCCGCTCGACCGCCGAGCGCCGACTGCTCGGCTGCCGATCACCTGTCACCGGTACCGGTCACCGGCTCCTTGTCACGGACTACCGGTCAGCGACTGCCTGTCAGCGACTGCCTCTCCAGCAACGGCCCCTCACCGACTGCCGACTGCCGACTGCCGACTGCCGACTCCCGACTCCCGACTCCCGACTCCCGACTCCCGGCCGCCAATCATGCCGCCTGCAGCGGCCGCTCCGCATGCAGATGGCTACGCGCCTCCTCGAACAGCGCATCGACACCGTCCCGCGTACGGATTGCATTCATCCGGCGCGCGTCGGACAGCACACGCCGCCAGCCCCGCCCGCCGGGCACGCCGCGATACAGGCCGAGCATATGCCGCGTCGCCGCGCCCATATAACCGCCCCGCTCCACCAGATCGCCGATATAACGCTGCATCGCCAGTTCGGCGTCGAGACGTGAAGGCGACGGCGCGGTATCGCCGTAGTAGCGGCGATCCACCTCCGCCAGCAGGAACGGCTGGTGATAGGCCTCCCGACCGATCATCACGCCGTCGACATGCTGCAGGTGAGCGTCGATCTCGTCGTAGCGCGTGATGCCGCCATTGATCAGGATTTCGAGCTGGGGGAATTCCCGCTTCAGCTGGTAGGCCACCTCATAGCGCAGCGGCGGAATCTCGCGGTTCTCCTTCGGGCTCAGCCCTTTCAGGATCGCGTTGCGCGCATGGACGATAAAGGTCTGGCAACCCGCCTCCGCGATCGTGCCGACGAAATCGCGGACAAAATCGTAATGCTCGATCGTGTCGATGCCGATCCGGTGCTTGACGGTGACCGGCACCGACACCGCGTCGCGCATGGCGCGCACGCAGTCCGCCACCAGTTGCGGCTCGGCCATCAGGCAGGCGCCGAACGCCCCGCGCTGGACCCGCTCGGACGGGCAACCGCAATTCAGGTTGATCTCGGCATAGCCCCAGCGCTCCCCCAGGCGGGCCGAGGCCGCCAGATCGGCCGGCTCGCTGCCGCCCAGTTGCAGGGCGACCGGCTGCTCGGCCGCATCGAAGTCCAGATGGCGCGCGACATCGCCATGCAGCAGCGCACCGGTCGTCACCATCTCGGTATACAACCAGGTGTGGCGGCTCAGGTGGCGATGGAAGGTGCGGCAGTGGCGGTCAGTCCAGTCCATCATGGGCGCCACCGAAATGCGCCGCGGATTGACTTTCTGCGGACCTGCCGAAGCCGGCGCCGCGCTGGCGGCTAGCGATTCGGACATGACTTGGGTCGTCTATCCCGTCCTTCGACGGGAACGAGGAAAACCCGGAAGTTTACCACCCGGAGGCGCATCGCATCGCCCTCCGTCTTCACGCGGCAATGGGCGTCGGACGGGCCGCCCGGGGACAGCGCCGCCGCGCCGCCGGCGGGAGGCAAGTCGGCGCAGTGACACAAGCTGCTCCGCCCCTCAGCCCCCTCAGCCCCCTCAGCCCCCTCAGCGCCCTCAGCGCCCTCAGCCCCCTCAGCGGCTCAGCGGCTCAGCGACTCAACGGCTCAGCGGCTCAGCGGCTCAGCGGCTCAGCGGCTCAGCGGCTCAGCGGCTCAGCGGCTCAGCGGCTCAGCGGCTCAGCGGCTCAGCGCGCTCAGTCGTTCAGCCGCTGCTGCCGCGGCTGCAGTTCCAGCCCCAGCTTGACGAACAGGTCGAAGGCATCGGCCAGCAGGTGCTGCTGGCGTGGCAGCAGGCTCGAATACGGCATGTCGTAGATCGACTGGTGCGCGCCGCGGTTGCCCTTGAGCCCGCGGTCGCGGGCGATGTCGGACAGCAGCGCCGCGAAGCCGGACAGGTCTTCGGCGTCGATGGCGTGGTTCAGCACGGTGGCCAGCAACTGCGGCGAGGCAGTGGCCCAGCACCCGACCAGTTCGGCGTTGGCCGCACCTTCCGGGAAGTCGGAGGAATTGTCGCTTGCATCCATATCAGCATTGTCGGCGCGGTTTTCGCCATCTTTAGGCCTCCCCTACGAGAGTGGGGGCCGAGGCGGCGGCCGCGCCGTCACGGTCAGCTTGCGGCGTTGCGCTCCACCCAGGCCGCAAAGGTCGTCAGGAATTTGCCCAGAAAGGCACGTGTCGATTCATTGCCGATATTGCCCTGCGCATCGAACAGCTTGTCGACACCACCGATATAGGCCTCCGGCATCTGGAGCACCGGCACATTGAGAAACACCAGCGACTGGCGCAGATGGTGGTTGGCGCCAAACCCGCCGATGGCGCCCGGCGAGGCGCTGATTACCGCCCCCGGCTTGCGATCCCAGGCGCTCTGCCCATAGGGACGCGACCCCACGTCGATGGCATTCTTCAGCGGCGCGGGCACCGAGCGGTTGTACTCGGGGGTCACGAACAGCACCGCGTCGGCGCGGCGGATCCGGTCGCGGAAAGCGGTCCAGGCCGCCGGCGGGTTGTCATCGTCGTCCTGGTTGTAGAGCGGCAGCTGACCGATCTCGACGATGTCGAGCTTGAGCTCGGCCGGGGCCAGCTGCGCCAGCGCCAATGCCAGCTTGCGATTGAAGGAATCCTTGCGGAGACTGCCCACCAGTACCGCGACGTCGCGTGGAGTGCTCATCGTGCTTCCTTTTCTGAGAGAGACGGGGAAAGGAAAGACTGCCGAAAAACGGCGGGACCGGCCATCTCCGGCCGGCGCCCAGACCACACTCTAACCCGATGTGGCGTCGGCCGTGCGCGCGCCTGCCCGAGGCATCGGGCGCGCACCCAGCCCGCACCGGCGCGCGCGTCCGCTCAGGCCTGCAATCCGGCCAGCGGATGCGCCTCGGCGCGCCACGGACTGTCGAAGAAGGCGAGCACCTTGTTGCGCTCGACCTCGTCGAGCCGGGCCGGCCGCCACTTCGGCGCGTGGTCCTTGTCGATCGCCAGCGCACGGATGCCCTCGACGCCGTCGCCGTAGCGGAACACGTCATGCATCATGTCGAGCTCCATGCGCAGCTCGTCCTCGAGCGCCATGGTCCGCGCGCGGCGGATCTGCTCCAGCGTCACGCACAGCATCAGCGGGGAGCGGGTACGCAAGGCGGCGGCCGTCTGAGCGGACCAGTCGTCGCTGGCATCGCTGACGATGGCAACGATCTGCTGGACCGTGGCGGCGCCGAAGGCCCCGTCGATTGCCTCGCGCTGGCGCGCCAGCATGCTCGCGGCCGGATCGCAGGCGGCGCGATGCCCGGCGCTGCAGGCATCGATCGCGGCCAGCACTTCGTCGCCACTGGCAAAGTTGCCGGCGCGCAGCGACGCCACCAGCTCGGCCAGCGCGTTGCTCGGCACGAAGGCGTCGGCCAGGCCGGCGTACAGCGCGTCGGCCGCGTGAATCACGTTGCCGGTCAGGCCCAGGTACTCGCCCAGGCGGCCCGGGGTGCGGGCCAGGAACCAGCCGCCGCCCACGTCCGGAAACAGCCCGATATTGGTCTCGGGCATCGCCATCTTGGTGCGCTCGGTGACCAGGCGCCGCCGCGCGCCCTGCGAGATGCCCATGCCGCCGCCCATCACCACGCCGTCCATCAGCGCGATATAGGGCTTCGGATAGCGGTGGATCTTGTGATTGAGCGCGTATTCCTCGACAAAGAACTGGTCCAGCGTCGGATCGCCGGCGAGCGCGGCCTGATGGAAGAAACGGATGTCGCCGCCCGCGCAGAAGGCCTTGCCGCCCGCACCGGCGACCACCACGGCGACCACGCCGGGATCGGCCGCCCACTGGTCCAGCGCCTGCGTCAAGGCGCGCACCATGTCGAGCGACAGGGCATTGAGGGCCTGGGGCCGGGTCAGCGTCAGATAGCCGACACCGCCGACGACTTCGGTTGCAACAAACTCGGTCATGTCTCCTGTTCCTGTGGTGACGAAATGCAGGCCGCCACTGTACACCAGCCATGCCGGCCCGCAGTCCGTAACGCCGGGAGGATACCGAGGTATGCCAGGGGACCCCGGGGATGTCTGGGGATGCCGGCCAATTCAGGCAAGTCGGAAACGCGCCATCAGGCCGGTCAGCCGCTGCGCCTGGTCCTCCAGCGAGGTCGCCGCGGCGGCCGCCTCTTCGACCAGCGCGGCATTCTGCTGGGTCATGCCGTCCATCTGCGTGACCGCCTGATTCACCTGCTCGATGCCCTGCGACTGCTCCATCGAGGCGGCGCTGATGCCGCCGACGATCGCGCTGACGCGGCGCACCGCGCCGACGATGTCCTCCATCGCGCGGCCGGCATCGGCGACGATATCGCTGCCGGCGCGAACATTGCGCACCGATTCGTCGATCAGCCCGCGGATTTCCTTCGACGCGGTCGCACAACGCTGCGCCAGATCGCGCACGTCGCCCGCCACCACCGCGAAGCCGCGGCCATGCTCGCCGGCACGCGCGGCCTCGACCGCGGCGTTCAGCGCGAGGATGTTGGTCTGGAAGGCGATCTTCTCGATCACGTCGATGATGTCGACGATCCGGTTGGCGCTGGCGTCGATTGCCCGCATGGTGCCGACCACGCGCGTCACCGCTTCCCCGCCCCGCTCCGCCAGCCCGCTGGCGTCGCCCGCCAGCGCATTCGCTTCGCGCGCATTGTCCGCGGTCTGCCGTACCGTGCCGGTCAGTTGCTCCATGCTCGAGGCGGTCTGCTCGAGCGAGGCCGCCTGCTCTTCGGTGCGCTGGGACAGATCGGCGTTGCCCAGCGCGATCTGCCGGCTCGCCGCGGCGATGGCGTCGGCGCCGGTGCGCACCTCGCCGACCATGCCCGCCAGACTCGCTTCCATCCGGGCCAGCATGGCGAGCATGCGGCCGGTCTCGTTGCGGCTGGCCTCGTTGCGGCCGACCTCGTTGCGGCTCACCTCTTGTGCGATGCCGGCCCCGCTATCCGCAGCACGATGACCCTGCTGCCCGGGCGTATCGAGGGCGCGCGCCGCGCTCAAATCCCCACGCGCGATCCGCTCGAAACGCGCGATCGCGGTCTCGAGCGGGCCGACGATCGAGCCGCGCAGCCGCCACGCAAAGATGGTGCTGAACGCCAGGCCCAGCGCCAGCAGCACCAGCGACCACGCGCGCAGCTTCGCATAGCGATGTTGCGACTCCTGATAGACGGACTCGGCCGCTGCCGTCTGCAGCTTGTTCAGCTCGGCATTGGCCGACGTGAAGGCGATATCGAGCTTCGGAATGGTCTCGAGCACCAGCGCCATCACGCGCTCGCGATCGCCCGCCTTCAGCGCGGCGATCATCGGCTCGACCCCTTGCTTGTGCAGCGCCTCGCGGCGCGCCGACACCAGCTCGGCAGCGCGGTCTTCCTCCGTGCCGCGCGGCAGTGCCAGATAGGCCTTCCACGCCGTCTCCGAGGCCCGCGCGAATCCGGCCGCGGTATCGGCACGCGCCAGCGCATCGGCCGGATCGGTGGCGAACGTCGCCTGGTCGAGCAGCACGCGCACCAGCAACTGGTTTGCGCGCGCCTCGGACAGATGCATCGCGGCGGCCAGCTGATGCTGATGGATCTGCCGCGTCGCGTCGTTGCTGCGCGACATGCCGAGCCAGCCAAAGGCGCCGACGATCAGCAGGATCAAATTGGTAACGACAATGAGGCTCCACAATCTGGCGCCAATGGTGGTGTTGCGAAACATTCCAGCTCCCCGTTCTTATCGTGCGATCACGGCATGTTTGCCGCCCCGCTATCAACGGCGCGCCGGCGCGTTCCTTGACGGCATGGAAAGGAAAGACTGTGTATCCGGCGGATGCACGAATCGGATCGCCCATCGCGCATTGCCCATCGCGCATTGCCCATCGCGCATTGCCCATCGCGCATTGCCCATCGCGCACTGCCCATCGCGGCCGGCTTATCGAAGCGGACGATGGGCCGTAGAATCGCCGGATACCATCGTCGGAGAGCCACCATGACCGTCAAGCGAGTCGTCGCAAACATCGCCGCCCCGAACATCGAGGCGGCCCAGGCCTTCTATGGCGACCTGCTTGGCATGGCAGTCGTGATGGATCACGGCTGGATCCGGACCTATGCGACCGGGCAAGACACCACGCCGCAGATCAGCATCGCGACCGAGGGCGGCTCCGGTACCCCGGTGCCCGATCTGTCGATCGAGGTCGACAACCTCGACGAGGTCCACGCCAGGGCCGTGCAAGCGGGCTTGCGGATCGAATACGGCATCGCCGAGGAGCCCTGGGGCGTGCGGCGCTTCTTCGTGCGCGATCCGTTCGGCAGGCTGGTGAACATCCTCTGCCACCTCTGAGGACGGCGTCCTCCCCGCCTCGGCGCCCACAAACGACAAGGGCCGAGTCCCGTTCACCACAGGACTCGGCCCTTCCCCTTGCGGGCAACGTATCGCTTGCGCTTATGCGCCTTCGCGCGACGCGCGCTTGCGCTCGTGTTCCTTCAGGAAGCGCTTGCGCAGGCGGATGCTCTTCGGCGTAATCTCGACCAGCTCGTCGTCGGCGATGAATTCCACCGCGTATTCGAGCGTCATCTGGATCGGCGGCACCAGGCGCACCGCTTCGTCGGTACCCGAGGCGCGCACGTTGGTCAGCTGCTTGCCCTTGATCGGGTTCACGACCAGGTCGTTGTCGCGGCTGTGGATGCCGATGATCATGCCTTCGTACAGCGGGTCGCCCGGCTTGACGAACATGCGGCCGCGATCCTGCAGCTTCCACAGCGCGTAGGCCACGGCCTCGCCATCGTCCTGCGAGATCAGCACGCCGTTGTGGCGCTCGCCCAGGCCGCCCTCGCGCACCGGCGCGTAGTCGTCGAAGATGTGCGAGATCAGGCCGGTGCCGCGCGTCAGCGTCAGGAACTCGCCCTGGAAGCCGATCAGGCCGCGGGCCGGGATGCGGTATTCCAGGCGGGTACGGCCCTTGCCGTCCGACGCCATGTCGAGCAGTTCGCCCTTGCGGCGGCCCAGCTCTTCCATCACGGCGCCCTGGTGGCCGTCCTCGACGTCGACCGTCAGCAGCTCGTACGGCTCGTGCTTGACGCCGTCGATTTCCTTGAACACCACGCGCGGGCGCGACACGGCCAGCTCGTAGCCTTCCCGGCGCATGTTTTCCAGCAGGATGGTCAGGTGCAGTTCGCCGCGGCCCGACACTTCGAACACGGTGTCGTCGCCGGTTTCGGCCACGCGCAGCGCCACGTTGGACTTCAGTTCGCGGTCCAGGCGTTCGCGCAGCTGGCGGCTCGTGACGAACTTGCCTTCGCGGCCCGCCAGCGGCGAGGTGTTGACACAGAAGTTCATCGTCAGCGTGGGCTCGTCGACCTTCAGCATCGGCAGCGCGTCCTGCGCGTCGGGCGCGCAGACGGTGCAGCCAATACCCAGTTCCTCGATGCCGTTGATCAGCACGATGTCGCCGGCCTCGGCCTCGGGCACGATCTCGCGCTCCAGGCCGCGGAACTTCAGCACCTGGTTGATGCGGCCCTTGATCGGGTTGCCCTCGGGGCCGAACTTGACCACCACGTCCTGCAGCGGACGGGCGCGGCCGCGCGAAATACGGCCGACGCCGATCTTGCCGACGTAGCTCGAGTAGTCCAGCGAGATGATCTGCAGCTGCAGCGGACCGTCCGGGTCGTCGTTACGGACCGGCACCTTGTCGAGCACGGTCTCGAACAGCGGCTTCATGTCGCCGTCGCGCACATCCTCGGTGAGGCCGGCGTAGCCGTTCAGGCCCGAGGCGTAGATCACCGGGAAGTCGAGCTGCTCGTCGGTCGCGCCCAGCTTGTCGAACAGGTCGAAGGTCTGGTTGATGACCCAGTCCGGACGGGCGCCCGGACGGTCGATCTTGTTGATCACGACGATCGGCTTCAGGCCCAGCGCCAGCGCCTTGCGCGTGACGAAGCGGGTCTGCGGCATCGGGCCTTCGACCGCGTCGACCAGCAGCAGCACGCCGTCGACCATCGACAGCACGCGTTCGACCTCGCCACCGAAGTCGGCGTGGCCCGGGGTGTCGACGATATTGATATGGGTGCCGTTGTACTCGACCGCACAGTTCTTCGCCAGGATGGTGATCCCGCGTTCTTTTTCCAGGTCGTTCGAGTCCATCACCCGCTCCGCAACCTGCTGGTTCTCACGGAAGGTGCCTGCCTGGCGCAGGAGTTGGTCCACCAGGGTGGTCTTGCCATGATCGACGTGGGCGATGATGGCGATATTGCGGATTGCGCGGGTCATTGCGGCTCTCGCTTGCAGCTGGGCATCAAAAATTCAACCCGCCATTCTAGCATGTTGCGACGCAAAACTGCGGGCGGCCGTTCGGTCTGTCTATCGCGTTGCTGCAAGGGCTTGCAGCGCACTATTTCCAAATCAGAAATGACGAATTGACGTTCTTGCGGTTTTCTCAGCACGTGCATATATTTGCCACGACAAAGATTGCATAGGCAAATGATGAACGCCCCGGGCACCGACGACACCTTCCCCTTCGATCCCGCCTCCTATCGGATCTGCGACAGCGTCGGCTATCTGATGGCGCGGGCCAAGGGCGAACTGTCGCGCGACGTCGAGCAGGAGGTCGGCGCGCTGGATATCACGCACGCCCAGGCCTCCTGCCTGGTGATGCTGGCTCACGGCCGCGCCCGTACGGTGACGGATCTGGGCCGGGAGCTGAACACCGATATGGGCTCGGTCACGCGCCTGATCAGCCGCATGGAAAAACGCGGCCTGGTCGAGCGGCAGCGCAGCGACGCCGACCGGCGCATCGTCGACCTGCGCGTCACGCCGGCCGGCCACGCGCTGGTCGACCAGCTGCCCGCGATCTTCTGCCGCGTGCTGAACCGGCGCTTCCGCGGCTTCACCGAGGCCGAGATCGCCCAGTTCCGCGACATGTTGCAGCGGGTGATCGCCAACAACACCGGATAGCGCCCTAGCCAGCCTCCCGCCGCCAGCCGGCCAGATTCGCCGCCGCGGTCCGTGCCATCGGCACCCGACCGCCGCCCTCGCATTTTCGGCATTTCGTTGTCGCCCAACATGAACCATCAA
>NZ_JCBAJO010000081.1:0-19202 GCF_059772245.1 Cupriavidus sp. R6-3 | reverse complement strand
CTGCGCGGACGACCTGCTGAAGCCGACGCCGCGCTGTCCGCGCTGCGCCCTGCCGCATCGGGCCGCCGGCCTCTGCAATATGTGCCGCTGCGCGCCGCCGCCCTTCGACACCACCATCGCCCTGGGCGACTACGCGCCGCCGCGCGAGGCGCTGGTGCTGGCCCTGAAGTTCGGCGGCGTGCTGCCGCTGGCCAACTGGCTGGCGTGCGAACTGGCGTCGGCCTGGGCCGCCCGGCCCTCGCCGTCATCGAGCGATCCGGACGACAAGCCCTGCCTGGTCGTGCCGATTCCCTTGGCCCCGGCGCGGCTCGCCGAGCGCGGCTTCAATCAATCGTGGGAAATCGCCCGCAGCCTCGCGCCTCGACTCGGCGCGGCGGCCCGTGCCGATCTGCTGGTGCGGGCGCGCGACACCGCGCCGCAAACCGCGCTGGCGGCCTACCGCCGGCATCTCAATATCGCGGGCGCCTTCGCGCTGGCGCGCCATGCCGACGCCGACGACGTGCGCGGACGGCATGTCGCGCTGGTCGACGATGTGATGACCACCGGCGCCACGCTGGCCGAGGCGGCCGCCGTGCTCAAACGCCACGGCGCGGCGCGCGTCACCGCGCTGGTGGCGCTGCGCACGCCCGCGCCGCAGTGATGCCTGCCGTGATGCCTGCCGTGATGCCTGCCGTGATGCCTGCCGTGATGCCTGCCGTGATGCCCGCCGTGATGCCCGCCGTGATGCCTGCCGTGATGCCTGCTGTAATGCCCCGCCGTGATACGCGCGATGGTCCCGCGGAGATGCACGCCGTGATGCCGCCGATGGAGCCCGCGATGGCACGTGGGATGACAGCGGCGCCGCGGCACGGTAAGCTGCGCGCGCCATGTTCCATGTCGTCCTAGTCGAACCCGAGATCCCGCCGAACACCGGCAACGTGATCCGCCTGTGCGCCAACACCGGCGCGCAACTGCACCTGGTCAAGCCGCTCGGCTTTCCGCTGGACGACGCGCGCATGCGCCGCGCCGGCCTCGACTACCACGAGTACGCCAGCATGAAGGTGCACGACAGCTGGGACGCCTTCCTCGCCGGCGAACGTCCCGATCCCGCGCGCATGTTTGCGCTGACCACGCACGGCTCGACGCCGTTCGGCCAGGTCGCCTTCGCCCCCGGGGACTGGTTCGTGTTCGGTTCGGAAACGCGCGGGCTGGCGCCAGAGCGCCGCGAATGGTTCGCGCCGTCGCAGCGCATCCGCCTGCCGATGCGCCCCAACAACCGCAGCCTGAATCTGTCGAACACCGTCGCCGTGGTGGTGTTCGAGGCCTGGCGCCAGCAGGGTTTTGCCGGCGGCGCCTGAACGCCTGTCGAACACCGTCGCCGTGGTGGTGTCCGGGGCCTGGCGCCAGCAGGGCTTCGCCGGCGGCGCCTGAACGCCGAACGTTCGGCTATTCCGGCTGCACGCCGGCCGCGCGGATGACCTGGTCCCAGCGCGCCTTCTCGCTCGCCATGGTCTGGCGCAGCGAGGCCGGCGCGGTGCCGGCCGGCATGAAGTACTGCGCCCGCATCTGCGCGCGCACGCTGTCGCTGCCGATGATCTTCACCAGTTCGCGATAGAGCCGGTCGACGATGGGCGCCGGCGTGCCGGCCGGGGCCAGCACCGCCTGCCACGAGATCGCCTCGAAGCCCGGATAGCCGGATTCGGCCACGGTTGGCACCGACGGCAGCAGGCTGGTGCGACCGCTGGTCGTGACCGCGAGCACGCGCAGCCTGCCCGCATTGACCTGCGGCATCGCGATCGCCGGCACCATGAAGGCGGCCTGGATCTGCCCGGCGATCATCGCCGCCGCGATCTGCGGAAAGCCGGGATACGGGATGTGTTCGAGCGAGATTCCGGCCCGCGCCTTCAGCTGCTCCATCGCCAGATGCGCGGCGCTGCCGTTGCCGACCGAGCCGTAATTGAGCGCACCGGGCCGCTCGCGCGCCAGCGCGACGAACTCGCGCAGATCGCGCACGCCGGTGCGCGGGTCGACCACCAGCACGTTGGGCGAGGTCGCGACCAGCGTGATCGGCGCCAGCTGGCGCACCGGATCGTAGGGCAGATGGCGCGACAGCGTCGGCGCCGTGACCAGCGGACCGTTGATGGTGAACAGCAGCGTGTAGCCGTCCGGCGCGGCGCGGGCGACCTGCCCGGTGCCGATATTGCCGCCGGCGCCCGGCCGGTTCTCGATCACCACCGGCTGGCCCAGCGCCTGCGCCAGCGGGTCGGAAATCAAGCGCGCGATCAGGTCCGGGGACGATCCGGGCGGAAACGGCACCACCATGCGCAGCGGCCGCGCGGGCCAGTCCTTGCCGGCCGCCAGCAGAGAGCGCGGCAGCGCCAGCGCCCCGCCGCAGGCGGCCAGCGCGCCCAGCCAATGCCGGCGTGATTTCAGGCGATCCGGTGCGGTCATTCGTCGCGCGCGTCGCGTTGCAGCAGCTGCGTGACCGCGTCGGCCACCGCCAAGCCCTCGAACAGCACCGCGCAAACGGCGCGCGTGATCGGCATCTCGACGCCATGCTGGTCAGCCAGTGCCGCCACGGCCTGCGCGCAGCGCACGCCCTCGGCGACGTGGCCCAGGTCGGCCAGCACCTGCTCCAGCGTCCGGCCGCCGGCCAGCTGCTGGCCGACCTTGCGGTTGCGCGACAGATCGCCGGTGGCGGTCAGGATCAGGTCGCCCATGCCGGCCAGGCCCATGAAGGTCTCGGCGCGTCCGCCCAGCGCCAGCCCCAGCCGCGTCATCTCGGCAAGGCCGCGCGTGACCAGCGCGGCGCGCGCATTGAGCCCGAGGCCGAGCCCATCGCTGGCGCCGGTGGCGATCGCCAGCACGTTCTTGACCGCGCCGCCGACCTCGACGCCAACCAGATCGTCGCTGCCGTAGATCCGCATCGCGCGATGGTGGAAGGCGCGCTGCGCGAGTTCCGCGATCGCCGGCGCATTGCCGGCCACGGTCAGCGCGCACGGCAGCCCCAGCGCGACCTCGCGCGCGAAGCTCGGTCCCGTCAGCACGCCGTACTCGACCGGCACCGAGGCGCCGGCCGCCGCCAGTTCCTCGGCCACCATCTGATGCGGCATCGCGTGCGTGCCGGCCTCGAAGCCCTTGCACAGCCACAGCATGCGCAGCGGCACGCCGTGCGCGGAGGCCTCGGTGGCCAGGCGCCGCGTCATCTCGCGCAAACCCGACACCGGCGTGGCGACGATCACCAGCCCGTCAGGCGCGCACAGCGCGTGCGCGGCCGCACGGGCGAAATCGGCCTCGAAGCCGAGTCGCTCGGACAGCGGCACGCCCGGCAGATAGTCCGCATTGACGCCGGAGGCCGCCATCGCGGCGAGCTGGCCGGCGTCCCGGCCCCACAGCACGACCGCGTGCGCGGCGGCGGCATGGCTGGCCAGCGCGGTGCCCCAGGCGCCGGCTCCGAGAAAGGCGAGGTTCATGGTCGTGGCGTTGGTTGGTAGCGTTGGTCGTGGCGTTGGTCGATGGCGGTCGAGAGATCAGCCCGCTGCATGCCCGACGGTGGACGCGATGTCAGCGATGACAGCATCGCAGCGATGTCCGTGGTCATAGCGAAGTCAGCGGTCGCAGCGATGTCGGCGATGCCGGCGATGTCGGCGATGTCGGCTATGGCGTCGATGGCGTCGATGTCATCGATTGAAGCTATAGACGCAAAAAGGCGGAACGGGGCCGCAGCCCCGTTCCGCCGGCAGATATTTCGACGATCAGTGACGTGCCTGCGTGCCATCGGGCATCACGATGCCGGCGCCGCCGCCTTCCGCCTGTGCCTGCTCCATCGCCGCCTGCAGGCGCTGCTCGTACAGCGCCTGGAAGTTGATTTCCGACAGATGGATGGCCTGGAAGCCCGCGCGCGTGATCACGTCGGCGATATTGCTGCGCAGGTACGGATACAGGATGGTCGGGCAGGCGATGCCCAGCAGCGGATCGAGCTGTTCGTCCGGCACGTTGCGGATATCGAAGATGCCGGCCTGATGGGCCTCGACCAGGAAGGCGACCTTGTCCTGCACCTTGGTGGTGACCGTGCCGGTCACGACGACCTCGAAGATGCCGTCCGTCAGCTGCGAGGCGCCGACGTTGACCTGCACTTCGACCGAAGGCGCTTCGGTTTCGAGGAAGATCTGCGGCGAATTCGGCTGCTCCAGCGACATGTCCTTCAGGTAGACGCGCTGGATATTGAAGTACGGTTGATCGTCCTGCTGCTGATTGGTTTGCTGGTCGCTCATGGATGGCTGCCCGAATGGCGGGAATGAAACGTGGCGGGAAGGGGACGGGCTGCGGACGGCCGCGCGCCAGGCGGCGGCCAACCGCGTGGTCCGGTTGGAAAACGCATATGGTACATGACGCGGATGACGAATTCATCCGCGCGGGGGGCGGATCAGGCAGCCAGCAGCGGCGCCAGGCCCCCTTGGCGATCGAGCGCGGACAGATCGTCGAAGCCGCCGACGTGGCGGTCGTCGATATAGATCTGCGGCACGGTGCGGCGACCGGTGCGGCTCATCATTTCCTCGCGCTTGCCGGGCTCGCGGTCGATCATGATCTTCTCGATCGTCTCGACCCCCTTCGAGCGCAGCAGGCGCTCGGCCATCTGGCAATACGGACACACCATCGTGCTGTACATGACGACGCGGGCCATGCGCTTATCTCCTTGCATCTTGCGGTTCGGACCGGCGCCGCCGCTGCGGTGGCAGCGGCGGCCGGTCGACTTCCGGACTGTACCAGCGTCGGGCGGGGCCTGCTGACGGCCCGCCCGAGCACGGCATCGGCCCGGCTGGGGACTTACTTGACCAGCGGCAGACCGGCCTGCTGCCAGGCGGCCACGCCGCCTTCCAGGGAATAGACCTCGCCGAAGCCGGCCTGCTTCAGTGCCGCGTGCGCCTTGGACGAACGCTGGCCGGTCTGGCATACGACGATGATGGGGGCGGACTTGTCCTTCGCAAGGCTGGCCGCGCGATTGGCCAGCTCGGCCAGCGGCGCGCTCCTGGCCTGCGGCAGGTGGCCCTTGGCATATTCGGCCGGTTCGCGGATATCGACCACGACGGCGCCGCGCTTGTTGATCAGCTGCGTCGCCGTGGTCGCATTGACCGTCTTGCCGCCCGCGCTGCGCGAAATGGTGGGCCAGGCCAGCAGGCCGCCCGACACCACCGCGAGGGCGATCAGGGCAAGGTTGTTGTAGTCGGCGAAGAAATTCACGTTGGGTTTCCGGTGGGTTGTGTCGGCGGCATTATAAAATAGCCGGTTTCGCGCCCAGGCCCTGTCCGTTGGGCCGGTTCGCGTGGCGTTCACCGCGGCCGGCAAGTGGCCCGCGAGCGGCGCGCGCAGCATTCTCACTCTTTGGAAGCAGCATGTACAAACTCGTTCTCATCCGCCACGGCGAATCGACCTGGAATCTGGAAAACCGCTTCACCGGCTGGGTCGACGTGGACCTGACCGAAACCGGCGCGCAGCAGGCCCGCCAGGCCGGCCAACTGCTGAAGGACGCCGGCTTCGCCTTCGACGTGGCCTATACCTCGGTGCTCAAGCGCGCGATCCGCACGCTGTGGCATGTGCAGGACGAGATGGACCTGATGTGGATCCCGGTGCGCAACGAATGGCGCCTCAACGAGCGCCACTACGGTGCGCTGGCGGGCCTGAACAAGGCCGAGACGGCCGCCAGGTTCGGCGACGAGCAGGTGCTGGTCTGGCGCCGCAGCTACGACACCCCGCCCCCCGCGCTCGAGCCGACTGATCCGCGCGCCTCGTATGACGATCCGCGCTATGCCAACGTGCCGCGCGAACTGATTCCGCTGACCGAATGCCTGAAGGACACGGTCGCCCGCGTGCTGCCGCTCTGGAACGAATCGATCGCACCGGACATCAAAGCCGGAAAGCGCGTGGTGATCGCGGCCCATGGCAACAGCATCCGCGCGCTGGTGAAGTACCTCGACCAGATTTCCGATGACGATATCGTGGGCCTCAATATCCCGAACGGCACGCCGCTCGTGTACGAACTCGACGCCGAACTGCGGCCGATCCGGCATTACTACCTGGGCGACCAGGAAGCGATCGCCGCCTCGCTGGCCGCTGTCGCCAGCCAGGGCAAGGCCCGCTGAGCCGGACCCGCCAGCCTTGACGCATCAAGGCCTGCGCCGCATCGCGGCGCGGCCTTTTTTTCCGCCCGCTCTTATACTGTCGGTCAGACCGGACCGGCAGCGCCCCTTGCGCCACGCCGCAACCGGCGCAATCCACGGCGCCCTGGCCGGCGCCAATCAACGTTCAGGCAGCCCACATGCGTAAGACGCTCAAGAACATCAGCCTTGTCTCCGCGGGACTCGTTGCCGGCGTGCTCGCCACGCTGCAGCTGTCCGCGACCGCGCAGAACTCCTCGGGGCCGCTGCCCCTGGAGCAGTTGCGGCTGATGGCGGACATATTCGGGCAGATCAAGCGCGAGTACGTCGAGCCGGTCGACGACAAGAAGCTGCTGACCGAAGCCATCAAGGGCATGGTCGCCAGCCTCGACCCGCATTCGTCGTATCTGGACGCCAAGGACTTCAAGGAACTGCAGGAAGGCACGCGCGGCCGTTTCGCGGGCCTGGGCATCGAGATCTCGCAGGAAGAGGGCCTGGTCAAGGTCATCAACCCGATCGAGGACACGCCCGCCTTCCGCGCCGGAATCCAGCCCGGCGACCTGATCACCCGCATCGACGACAAGCCGGTGCGCGGCCTGCCGCTGGAACAGGCGGTCAAGCGCATGCGCGGCGAGCCGGGCACCAAGGTCACGCTGACGATCTACCGCAAGAGCGAGGAACGCACCTTCCCGGTGTCGATCACGCGCGCCGAGATCCGCGTGCAGTCGGTCAAGGCCAAGATGGTCGATCCGGCCATCGGCTGGGTCCGCCTGACCAGCTTCCAGGAACGCACCGTGGCCGACCTGGGCCGGCGCCTGGCCGAGCTGGCGCAGAAGAATCCGAACATGAAGGGCCTGGTGCTGGATCTGCGCAACAACGGCGGCGGCGTGCTGCAGGGCGCGGTCGGCGTGTCCGCGGCCTTCCTGCCCGAGGACGTGACCGTGGTCTCGACCAACGGCCAGGTGCCCGACGCCAAGCGGGTCTACAAGACCAACTTCAACAACTACCGGCTGTCGTCGGTCGAGGACGATCCGCTGAAGGATCTGCCGCCGCTGTTCAAGAAGATCCCGATGGTGGTGCTGACCAACGCCTATTCGGCGTCGGCCTCGGAAATCGTCGCGGGCGCGCTGCAGGACCACAAGCGCGCGCTGATCATGGGCAAGACCACGTTCGGCAAGGGCTCGGTGCAGACCGTGCGGCCGCTGACGAACGACACCGGCATCAAGCTGACCATCGCGTACTACTACACGCCGTCGGGCAAGTCGATCCAGGCCAAGGGCATCCGTCCGGACATCCCGGTCGACCAGAATCCGGAAGGCGATCCGGACGACGCGCTGATCACGCGCGAGATCGACACCGAGCGCCATCTGCACAACAAGCAGGAATCGGAAGAAGCCGAGATGACCGAGCGCGAGCAGCGCCGCGTCGAGGAACTGCGCCGGCTCGAGGAAGAGAACGCGAAGAAGTCGCCGGAGGAGCGCGAGAAGGAACGGCGCAAGAAGCCGATCGAGTTCGGCACCGCCGAGGACTTCATGCTGCAGCAGGCGATCCACCAGCTCAAGGGCGAGCCGATCAAGCGCTCGCGCTCCAAGCTCGAGGCGACGCCGGTGTCCGACAGCAAGGTGCCGAAGGGCCCGGTCAAGGCCGATCCGTCCAAGCGCGCACCCGCTCCGGACGCCAAGCCCGCCGCGCCCGAAGTGAAGCCGGACAGCAAGCCGCCGGCGAGCGCGCCGATGGGCAAGCCGCTCGGCACGCCGACCGGCAAGGCGCCCTGACCACGTTCGCGAACGAAGCCTGAACGCGTAGACCGACGCATCGCGGCGGGACCCCGGTCCCGCCGCCCGCCCGATGAACGACGACCAACTGCTGCGCTACTCGCGGCACATCCTGCTCGATGAGCTGGGCATCGAAGGCCAGGGCCGGCTGCTGGCCGGCCGCGCGCTGGTGATCGGCGCCGGCGGCCTGGGCGCCGCGGCGCTGCCCTATCTGGCCTCGGCCGGCGTCGGCACCATCGTCGTGGTCGACAACGACGACGTCGACCTGACCAATCTGCAACGCCAGATCCTGCACACCACCGCCAATGTCGGCCGGCCCAAGGTCGAGTCGGCGCGCGAGGGCATGCTGCGGATCAATCCCGAGATCGATGTGCGGCTGGTGCCGGCGCGCGTCGGCGACAGCGAACTGGATGTGCTGGTACGCGACGCCGACGTGGTGCTGGACTGCTGCGACAACTTCGCCACGCGCCATGCGGTCAACCGCGCCTGCGTCGCGCATCGGGTGCCGCTGGTCTCGGGCGCGGCGCTGCGCTTCGACGGGCAAATCAGCGTGTTCGATCGCCGGCGCGACGATGCGCCGTGCTACGCCTGCCTGTTTCCGCCGTCGGAGAACGCGCCGGAGGCCGCCTGCGCGACCATGGGCGTGTTCGCGCCGCTGGTCGGCATGGTCGGCACCGTGCAGGCCGCCGAGGCGCTGAAGCTGATCGCCGGCGTGGGCGAGACGCTGGCCGGACGACTGCTGATGGTGGATGCGTTCCGCATGGAATGGACCACGATGGCGCTGGCGCGCACGCCCGACTGCGAGGTTTGCGGCGGGCATTGAAGGCGCCGCGGTCCCGCTCTCTCCCCTACTCCTCTTCCGCCCGCGGAGCGGAAAAACCCACCGGCCGGCCGGCTCCGTTGTTCAGCGAGCGATCTGCCGCTGTACGGTCGCCTGATTGCGCAGATATTCGCGCACTGCCTGCCGATCGCCGCGGAACACGATGCGGCTCTCCCTCGCCTCGCGCTGGTAGTCGTACATCGGGTCGTAGTAATGGCGCAGCAGCACCGCGATCCAGACGCGGTGCTCGTCGACCTCGCCGCTCTGCGCCTGGCGTTGCAGCGCATGGGCGAGCAGCGCGGCCAGGCGCTCGTAGCGCTGGCCGCCGAGCCGGCGCGAGATGCCGGCCAGCGCGTCGCGCATCCGTTCCGAGAAGGCGTCGAAGCCCTTGTCCGGCCCATGCGCGGCGACATATTCGGCCGCCAGATCGACCACATAATCGTGCAGCACGCGTTCGACGCGCGCCTCGAACGGTTCGTCCAGCCACACCAGCGGACTCGCCTGCATGCGGGCGTACAGCCGCGGCGGCACGTCGCGGCTGCCGATGAAGCGGCCCTCGTCTTCCACCACCAGCGTGCCGGCGCCGGCGGCGCGCCGCCGCAGCAGATCGATCGCCAGCCCGTTCTCGAAGTTGATCTGCGTCGGCTGCGGACGTGCGCGCCGGCCGAAGCTGGAGCCCCGATGCGCGGCATGGCCTTCGAGATCGACCCCGCTGTCGAGCTCGGCCAGCAGCGCGGTCTTGCCGCTGCCCGTCAGGCCGCCGAGCACCAGCCAGTCGCATTCCGTGACGGCGGCGTCCAGCGATTCGATCAGGAACGTCCGCATCGCCTTGTAGCCGCCGGTGACGCGCGGATAGTCGATGCCGGCCTCGCGCAGCCATTGCTGCGAGATCTGCGAGCGCAGGCCGCCGCGGAAGCAGTACAGATAGCCGTCGGGATGGCACCGTGCGAATTCGGCCCAGGCCGCCACCCGCATCGCCTTGCGCTCGCCGCTGACCAGCGCATGGCCGAGCGCGATCGCCGCCTGCTGGCCTTCCTCCTTGTAGCGGCAGCCGACCTGGTGGCGTTCGTCGTCGTCCATCAACGGCAGATTGACCGCGCCCGGGAAGGCGCCGCGCGTGAACTCGGTCGGCGCGCGCACGTCCAGCATCGGCACGCCGGACAGCAGCAGCGCCCGATAGTCGGCGCTGTCCGGCCTTGCGGTGAGCGATGACCCGGGCATGCGGTCCATCAGCACACCACCACGGCGTGATCGGCGCGCTCGGTCATTTCCCCGATGCATTCGAGCGCGAGGCCGCATTCGGCCGCCACGGCGAGGAATTCCTGTTCGCCCGCGGGCTCGACCGCGACCAGCAGCCCCCCGCTGGTCTGCGGATCGCACAGCACCGCGCGCCGTGCCGCGTCCAGTTCGCCGTCGGCACAGGCGATCCGGTGTCCGTAGCTGGCGAAGTTGCGCTGGGTGCCGCCGGGCACGCAGCCGGCCGCGACGTACTCGCGCACGCCCGGCAGCAGCGGCACCGCGGCGTGGTCCAGCCGCGCGGTCAGCCCGCTGCCGTCGGCCATTTCGACCAGATGGCCGAGCAGGCCGAAGCCGGTCACGTCGGTCATCGCGCGCACCGCCTCGAGCCGGCCGAAGCGGCTGCCGGGACGGTTCAGCCGGCACATCCAGTCGGTCGCCAGGCGGCTGTGTTCGTCGCGCAGCTTGCCCTGCTTGCCGGCGGTGGTCAGCACGCCGATGCCCAGCGGCTTGGTCAGATACAGCCGGCAGCCGGCGCGCGCGGTGTCGTTGCGCTTCAGATGCGCGCGCTCGACCATGCCGGTCACGGCCAGGCCGAAGATCGGCTCGGGCGCATCGATCGAATGCCCGCCGGCCAGTGCGATGCCGGCCTCGTCGCAGGCGCGCCGCCCGCCGGCCACCACTTCGCGCGCGACCTCGGGCGGCAGCACATTGACCGGCCAGCCCAGGATCGCGATGGCGAGCAGCGGATCGCCGCCCATCGCATAGACGTCGCTGATCGCATTGGTGGCCGCGATACGGCCGAAGTCGAAGGGATCGTCGACCACCGGCATGAAGAAGTCGGTGGTCGAGACCAGCGCGCGGCCCTCGTCGCTGCCGTCGATCGCGTAGACCGCTGCGTCATCGCGTGAGGCGTTGCCGACCCACAGCCGCGGGTCCAGGTGCTGCGGCCCGCTGCCGGCCAGGATCACGTCGAGCACCTGCGGCGAAATCTTGCAGCCGCAGCCGGCGCCGTGGCTGTATTGCGTCAATCGGATGGGTTCCGGCATGGGCAGTGTCCTCGCTGGGAGATCGGACCGCGGAGGTGGCGGCAGCGCTGGAGATCGGAGTCGGGATGGAGTCGACCGGTAGATGGGACCGGGAGATGAGAAACCGAATGGGAATGAGAGGGATTCAAGCTGCGAAGCGCGCGGCGGCGGGCGGCTCGGTGAGGCGCCGCTGACGACCGCCTGGCCCGGAAACTGGCGTTGCGGGGCCTTGCGGGTCCTGCCGCGGCCGGGCTTTACTGCTCGCCCGGCTCCATCTGCGATTGCAGATAGTTCTGCAGGCCGACCTTGTCGATCAGGTCCAGCTGCGTTTCCAGATACTCGATGTGCTCTTCGGTATCGGTCAGGATGTCGACCAGAATCTCGCGGCTGACATAGTCGCCGACCGATTCACAGTAGGCGATGCCTTCCTTGACCGTCACGTGAGCGGTCTGCTCCAGCTTCAGGTCGCACTTGAGCATCTCGGGCGTGTCTTCGCCGATCAGCAGCTTGTGCAGGTCCTGCAGGTTGGGCAGTCCGTCGAGCATCAGAATGCGTTCGATCAGCCGGTCGGCATGCTTCATTTCGCCGATCGATTCCTTGTACTCCACGTCGCCGAGCTTCTTGAGGCCCCAGTGGCGATACATACGGGCGTGCAGGAAATACTGGTTGACCGCGGTCAGCTCGTTGGTGAGCTGCGCATTCAGATACTGGATGACCTTCTTGTCACCTTTCATCGGGGGCTCCTGTTGCTACGGGCCCGCAAAAACGCGACGCGGCGCTGGTTGCGCCGCGTGCAGTCAGAGGAAAACGACGAAGACACGCGCCGATCGCCGGTCTGCGATCGGGAGGCGTGTTCAGGCAACCAGCTCGGTTTGCTGGTCGTTCGCGACTGCCGGGTCCCGTGTGTCCATTATGGCACGCGGTCCCGACGAGGAACAGGAGGAAAACTGGACGACGTGAACGGTCTGGGCCGTCACCGTGGCGGAAGCGCCGTGGCAGGACGCTGCAACGCCCTCGGCGAGAACCTGCTGCGCGCAATCGCGGCAGCGGCCGCAGCAAGTGCCGACGCCGAGCGTTTCGGCCAGCTCGTCGAGCGTGGACACGCCCAGCTGGACGGCGCCATGGATTTCGCGATCGGTTACCTGGTTGCAGATGCAGACGTACACAAAGCCTCCTTGGGGCAGCGCGGACACCGGCATGTCCTGACTGTTGGAGGCAGAATAACAGAGATCAAAAATGATAACAATTCCCATTAAGAAACAGAAACATCATAGGGGAATTGGAATCACTTCCTTCCAAATCAAGGGCTTAGGCCGTCACGTGGCGGCTCGCCACGCGGTCCAAGAAGCACTTATGCACCACAAGGAAGGGCCGCTATAACCCCGCGAGTTTCAGGGTTGTGACAGTCGCGCCAGCGCGGCGGCGGCCTCTTCCGGCTCGTAGGCGCACAGCACCTGTTCGACCAGGCCCTCCAGCCGGGTGCAGTCCGCATGCAGGATCTCCTGCTTGACGCGCAGGAGCTGGGCGGGGTGCATCGAGAACTCGCGCAGGCCCATGCCGAGCAGCAGCCGGGTCATCGCCGGGTCGCCCGCCATCTCGCCGCAGACGGCGACCGGCACGCCGGCGTGATTTGCCTCGCGGATGGTGCGCGCGATCAGTTGCAGCACCGCGGGATGCAGCGGGTCGTACAGATGCGCGACGGCGTTGTCGGCGCGGTCGATCGCCAGCGTGTACTGGATCAGGTCGTTGGTGCCGATCGACAGGAAGTCCATGCGCCGCAGGAACAGCGGCAGCAGCAGCACCGCGGCCGGGATCTCGATCATCGCGCCGACCTTCAGGTTGGGATCGTAGGCGACCCCGCGCTGATCGAGCTCGTGCTTGGCGCGCGCCACCAGTTCCAGCGTCTGGTCGATCTCGCGCGCATGCGCCAGCATCGGGAACAGCAGCCGCACCGGCCCGAAGGCCGAGGCGCGCAGCAGCGCGCGCAGCTGGGTCAGGAACATCGCCGGCTCGGACAGCGACCAGCGGATCGCGCGCAAGCCCAGCGCGGGATTGAGCGCGGTCTCGTATTCCTCGGCACGGCCGTCGCGCCCGTCGCGGAAATCCAGCAGCGGCTTGTCGGCGCCGATGTCGATGGTGCGGATGGTGACCGGCAGCCCGCGCATCGCCTCGACCGCGCGGCGGTAGGCCTCGAACTGTTCGTCCTCGCCGGGCAGTTCGCCGCGCCGGTTCATGAACAGGAATTCGGAGCGGAACAGGCCCACGCCGACCGCGCCGGCGGCCAGCGCGGCGGACGCGTCCTCGGCCATCTCGATATTGGCCAGCAGATCGATCTCGATGCCGTCCAGCGTCACCGCGGGCGTATGCCGCAGCCGCTGCAGCCGCTTGTTCTCGAGCGCCCGCTCGCTCTGCCGATGACGGTATTCCTCGAGGATGATCGGCGTCGGGTCGACGATCACCAGCCCGGCATCGCCGTCGATGATGATCCAGTCATCCTGGCGGATCAGCTCGCTCGCGTTCTGCACGCCGACCGCGGCCGGAATGTCGAGGCTGCGCGCGACGATCGCGGTATGCGAGGTGCGCCCGCCCAGGTCGGTGACGAAGCCGTGGAACACGGTATGGCGGAACTGCAGCATGTCGGCCGGCGAGATGTCGTGGGCGACCACGATCACGCCGGGGGTGGGCTGGCCGTCGGCCGCCACCGCGGGCACCGGCGCCGGCGTCAGCACCGGCGCGCCGGCCAGCACCTTCAGGATCCGTTCGACCACCTGCTCGATATCGGCCTTGCGCTCGCGCAGGTATTCGTCCTCGATCTCGTCGAACTGGCGCATCAGGTCCTCGAGCCGCGTCGTCAGCGCCCATTCGGCGTTGTAGCGGCGCTCGCGGATCAGCCTTTCGGCCTCGCGCGACAGCATCTCGTCGTCGAGGATCATCGCGTGCACGTCGAGGAAGGCGCCCATCTCCTCCGGCGCATCGCGCGGCAGGTCGCGCTTGAGCGCCGCCAGTTCGGCCCGCACCGCGGTCCGCGCGTTGCGCAGCCGCAGCACCTCGTCCTCGAGCCGGTCTTCGTCGACCAGGTAATGGGACACGTCGAGCGCGGCCGGCGCCAGCAGGTGGGCGCGCCCGATCGCAACGCCGCGCGAGACTGGGATGCCGTGCAGGGCGAATGGCATGAACCGCTCCGTTCAGGAACGTTGATGAAATCCGGACAGGGCCTGCGCCCTCACTCTCCCTCGCCGAAGCGGTTGGCGATCAGCGCGGTCAGCGCATCCATCGCCTCCTGCTCGTCGGGTCCCTCGGTTTCGATCGTGACCGTCGAGCCGATGCCCGCGGCCAGCATCATCACACCCATGATGCTCTTGGCGTCGACCTGGCGCCCGTTGCGCGACATCCTGACCTGGCTGACAAAACTGCCCGCCAGTTGCGTGAGCTTGGCGGAGGCGCGGGCATGCAGCCCGAGCTTATTGATGATGGTGATGTCCCTCTGCAGCATACTTGTCGGGGTGATTGGCGATCTGGTTCTGTACGGTGGTCGAGCCGATCTGCAGCACGCCTTGCGAGCCGCCGGCGAGCGCCTTGGTGGCGAGCTGGTCCAGCTTTTCAGAGCGGTAGCAGATCGCCCGCACGAGCATCGGCAGATTGACGCCGGCGAGCACCTTGATCCGGCCCGGCTCGGCCAGCCGGGCGGCGATATTGGCGGGGGTGGCGCCGAAGATGTCGGTCAGCACCAGCGCCCCATTGTCTTCGATCACCGAGGCCAGGCATCGGCGCGCCTCGGCCAGCACGGCCGCGGGCTCCGCATCGGGAGCGACGTCGATCGCCTCGAGCCGCTTGGGCTCGCCGCAATAGACATGCGCGGCGCAGTCCCGCAGCGCGGAAGCGAGCGGCGCGTGCGCGATGATCAGAATGCCTGCCATGATGGTGAATCCTGTGGATTGCCGCGATTGTAGCAGGCGGGGTAACGGCGCCGTCGCGTGAAAGCAGTCCGGCGCCCGCGCTCAGGCGCCCTTCGCGGCCGCCCGCGCCGCGACCGCCCGCTCCAGCGCGTCGATGAACATGCCGGCCACCGGGAAACCGGTCTGCTGCATGATCTCCTGGAAGCAAGTCGGGCTGGTCACGTTGACCTCGGTCAGGTAGTCGCCGATCGCGTCGAGTCCCACCAGCAGCAGGCCGCGCTGCCACAGCACCGGCGCCAGCGTCTGCGCGATCTCGCGGTCGCGCTCCGACAGCGGCTGCGCGCGGCCGGTGCCGCCCGCCGCCAGATTGCCGCGCACCTCGCCGGCCATCGGCACGCGCGCCAGCGCGTACGGCACCGGCTCGCCGCCGATCAGCAGGATGCGCTTGTCGCCGTCCTTGATCGCGGGGATATAGCGCTGCGCCATCAGCGTGCGCGCGCCGTTCGCCCCGAGCGTCTCGATGATCGCGCCCAGGTTCATGCCGTCCGCGCCGACGCGGAACACGCCCATGCCGCCCATGCCGTCCAGCGGCTTGACGATGATGTCGCGATGCTCGGCATGGAAGGCGCGGATGCGGGCCGCATCGCGCGTGACCAGCGTCGGCGTAATGAACTGCGGGAACTGCGCGATCGCCACCTTCTCGGAATGGTCGCGGATCGCCTGCGGCTTGTTGAAGACGTTGGCGCCCTGCGACTCGGCCAGCTCCAGCAGCCAGGTGCTGGTCACGTACTCCATGTCGAACGGCGGGTCCTTGCGCATCAGCACCGCGTCGAAGGCCGGCACCGGCATCGCGGCCGGGGCATCGAGGCGGAACCAGGCGGCGTGGCCATGGCCGTGGTCATGGGCGTGATCGTGACCGTCATCGTTGCCCTGCCCGGCCTCCAGCAGATGCAGCCGCTGCGCGACCGCCTCCACCGCGCCGCCGACCAGCGACAGCTGCGACTGCAGGCAGAAGAACAGCTCGTGGCCGCGCGAGGCGGCCTCGACCATCATCGCGTAGGTGGAGTCCTTGTAGGTCTTGAAGGTCTCGAGCGGATCGGTAATGAACAGAATGCGCATGCTGGCGAGTTCCGGTTGTCGTGCCCGTGGTCGGTCGTGGTCGTGCCTGTTGTGCCTGTTGTGCCTGTTGTGCCCGTTGCCCCGTTACAGGATCGGGTTGGGGTCGGTCTTTTCCAGTTCCAGCGAGGCCGCCAGCAGCGCGAGCCGCGCCACCACGCCATACATGTAGAACCGGTTGGGCACCGCCGCGCCCGGCTTGGCATGCGTGTCCGGAATGCTGTTGGGCGCGAACGCCAGCGGCACGAAATGCATGCCCGGCGCGTTCAGGTTCTCGTCGACGCCGCGGCCGGTATGGACGCGGTAGAAGCCGCCGACCACGTACCGGTCGATCATGTAGACCACCGGCTCGGCCACCGCCTCGTTGACCTTCTCGAAGGTATGCACGCCTTCCTGGATGATCACGTCGTTGACCTCGAGGCCTTCCTTGACGACGCTCATCTTGTTGCGTTCCTTGCGGTTCAGGCCCTTGACCTCCGCCGGATCGCGCACCGTCATCACGCCCATGCCGTAGGTGCCGGCATCGGCCTTGACCACCACGTACGGCGTTTCCTTGATGCCGTACTCGCGGTACTTCTTGGCGATCTTCTTGAGCACGCCCTCGACCGCGTCGGCCAGCGCGTCCTCGCCGACCCGCTCATGGAAGTCGATGCCGCCAACCTTGGCGAAGTACGGGTTGATCATCCACTGGTCGATATCGATCAGCTTGGCGAATTTCTTGGCGACCTCGTCATAGGCCGAGAAGTGCGAGGACTTGCGCCGCGTCGACCAGCCCGCGTGCAGGGGCGGCAGCACGTATTGCTCGTTGATGTTCTCGAGGATCGGCGGCACGCCGGCCGACAGGTCGTTGTTCAGCAGGATCGAACAGGGATCGAAGTCCTTGAGCCCCAGCCGGCGGTCCTTGGTGCCCAGCCGGGTCAGCGGCTCGACCACCAGGGTCTGGCCGTCGGGCAGTTCGATCGGGGTCGGTTCGGTAATGTCCTCGGACAGCGAGCCCAGCCGGACATTGAGCCCCGCCTGGCGCATGATCAGCGACAGCCGCGCCACGTTCTGCAGATAGAACATATTGCGGGTATGGCGCTCGGGGATCAGCAGCAGGTTCTTGGCGTCCGGACAGATCTTCTCGATCGCCGCCATCGCCGCCTGCACCGCCAGCGGCAGCATTTCGGGCGCCAGATTGTTGAAACCGCCGGGGAACAGATTGGTATCGACCGGGGCCAGCTTGAAGCCGGCGTTGCGCAGATCGACCGAACAGTAGAACGGAGGGGTATGCTCCTGCCATTCCAGACGGAACCACCGCTCGATGGACGGGGTCGCGTCCAGTATTTTCTTTTCCAGTTCGAGCAGGGGGCCGTTCAGCGCGGTGATGAGGTGCGGGACCATATCCATCCTATTGATCGTCTTTATCGTCCGCCCCGATTGTAGAGGAACGGCCAATTGCATGCAGATGGCATGCCAATGCCGGCGAAACGGGAAAATGTCCGATCGTTTCCGCCTTGGGCTAACAATATGGGGATGGGCCGCGGAATTCAAAGAGCGCGGGGAGCGCCGTCGCGAGGGCAAAAAAAAACGCGGCTTCGCCGCGTTTCAAGTGGCCTGACAGATACGGGGAGCGTTCTGCAGGTGGAGGAAACTGCCTCACCTGCACTCTATGCGGGTGCTGTCCTTAACACAAATGAAGGATATTGAATTCGGATTTAAGCGGATGGCGAACAGTGCTTGCCAACCTGGCGGCAAGCCGCGCCAGTGCTGGCTTTGCCGGCGGCCCGCCAATAAAAAAGCCCGGCACGCGGCCGGGCAAAACTCCTGAGAGAAGATTCCCAATCAGCTCTCCAGCACAACACCGTGGGCGCTGCGGGGGCGGCAAGCCGTGGGTCCCCGCACCGCATGTTTCGTTGGCATCAGGCTTCGTAGGCGGTCTCGCCGTGCGAGGTGATGTCCAGGCCTTCGCGCTCCTCGTCCTCGGGCACGCGCAGGCCGATCAGCAGGTCCACCAGCTTGAAGGCGACGAAGGCCACCACCGCCGACCACACCACGGTGGTCAGCACGCCCTCGGTCTGCACCCAGACCTGGCTCGCGATCGAATAGTTGTCCGAGACCTTGTTGGCCACGTAGTCGTAGATGCCCACGCCGCCCAGGCTCGGCGCCGCGAACACGCCGGTCAGGATCGCCCCGGCGATGCCGCCGACGCCATGCACGCCGAACACGTCCAGCGAGTCGTCCGCGCCCAGCAGCCGCTTCAGGCCGGTCACGCCCCACAGGCACAGCAGGCCCGCCACCAGGCCCATCACGATCGAGCCCATCGGGCCGACGAAGCCGGCGGCCGGGGTAATCGCCACCAGGCCGGCCACCGCGCCGGACGCGCCGCCCAGCATCGAAGGCTTGCCCTTGGTGATCCACTCGCCGAAGGTCCACGCCAGCACCGCCGCGCAGGTCGCCAGCAGCGTGTTGACGAAGGCCAGCGCCGCGCCGCCGCTCGCTTCCAGGCCCGAGCCGGCGTTGAAGCCGAACCAGCCGAACCACAGCAGCGAGGCGCCGACCATGGTGAAGGTCAGGCTGTGCGGGCGCAGCGCCTCGCGGCCGAAGCCGATCCGCTTGCCGAACATGTAGGCACCGACCAGGCCCGCCACCGCGGCGTTGATATGCACCACGGTGCCGCCGGCGTAGTCGAGCGCGCCCTTCTGGAACAGCCAGCCGGCCTTGGCCGTCGCCGCCTCGGCGGCAGCGGCGTCGGTGTAGGCATCCGGACCGGGCCAGAACCAGACCATATGGGCCATCGGGATATAGGCGAAGGTGAACCACAGCACGATGAACACCAGCACCGCGGAGAAGCGGGCGCGCTCGGCGAAGGCGCCGATGATCAGGCTGCAGGTGATCGCCGCGAACGCGCACTGGAAGGCGAAGAAGCCCAGCTCCGGAATCACCACGCCCTTGCTGAAGGTCGCCGTCACCGCTTCCGGCGTCAGGCCCTTCATGAACAGCCGGTCGGTGCCGCCGAAGAAGGCGTTGCCCTCGGTGAAGGCGAAGCTGTAGCCGTAGATGGCCCACAGCAGCGCGACCAGCGAGAAGATCACCAGGCACTGCATCAGCACCGACAGCATGTTCTTCGAGCGGACCAGGCCGCCGTAGAACAGCGCCAGGCCGGGCAGCGTCATCAGGATCACGAAGGCCGTGCACATCAGCAGCCAGGCCACGTC
>NZ_JCBAJO010000080.1:0-19304 GCF_059772245.1 Cupriavidus sp. R6-3 | reverse complement strand
CCGGGCGCGCTGGGCATCGGATCGCCCAGCTTGCCCAGGCCGCCCGGATTCGAGCGGATCGCTTCACCTTCGCGGGTCGACGGCTGGGTCACCGCCTTGGGCTGGCGCGACATCTGGCTGCCGCTGCCGCGTTCGGATTCGGTCGGCACATTGGCCGGCTGCGCAGCGGCGGTGGCCGCCCACGCCGCGCCGAGCGCCAGCAACGCGGCGCAGACACCATGTCGATGGAACAGCATGATTTCTCTCCTCGCAGGGGGATGTCGACATGGACAAGCACAAGACGGGCCAAGGTGACTCCCTCAAATCTAAAGTGTAGGGATCGAACTTAACGGTTCGGTAACACTTCGGCCAACACTCCTGATCAGTATCGGCGAGCGACCCGGTACTCGGCACCGCCGGGCCTGGCGGTTCGATCGATCCCTTCGTCAGGAGCCATCATGACCGGCACGCCTACCGCCTTTTCCACTGCCATTTCTCCCGCGGTCGCTGACAACCGGCTGCCGTTCGAGGCGGACACCATTGCCCCCGGCAACCCTGCAACGATGGCCGTGCAGGCCGGTGGAAGCGCCGTCCGCGTTCGATGTCACTCTTTGCCGACAAGGCAGTTTCCATCGCGGTCCTCGGCGGACCGGGTTTCGGGCGCATGGCAGGCGGTGGTGTCGCTCCTGAACCGTCGCAATGCGCAGGCGACGATGAAGCGGTGCGCCAGTTCGGAATGGCCAACGGCGCCGGACAAGCCTCGCCGTTCCGATGGCGACATCTGCCCGGCGGCGGCAGACCCGCCCCCGCAGGCGGCACCACGGCAGCGCGCATCGCCGTCTCTGTTGCTGGAGCTTCCCTTTGAATTGCTGTGCGAGGTGCTGGCGAGGGTTCCGGCGGGCGACCGATATTTCGCGTTCGGTGGATCGCCGCTGTCCGCGACTTGCAGGTCGTTTCATCTGGCGTGCAACACGATATCGGCGATGCCTCAATACCGGGACGAAGACGCCATCGCACGGCGTATCGCGGGCATGCGGCACTCCGATCAGATCCTGTCGACGACGGAGGCGCTGACGACACAGCCGCCCTCGATACGGGAGTGGGCCATGAAAGCGGTCGTCTCGATGACGCGCGCCATGCCGCCGGAGGGCAGGCGGTGCCTGGTCGTCGAGGCGCTGGAACAGGCGCGGCAACATTCCGAGTCGTGGGCCCTTGAGTTGATGCGCTACTTCGCTCGATGGATACCGTATGGCGACACCCCGTCTCTTGACATATTGACCGAATCCGCCGTTCGGCTGGTCCCCGGCAACGATGAGATTCGCTTCGCCAGAGCGCGCGTGCTCGCGCAGCTGGCCCAAAGAATCGACCCTGCCGACCTGCCCGGATCGGTCCGGCGGTGGGAAACGATCTACCAGGCAATACCGCCCGATGCGCGCCACGAGGACTATGTCGCGCTGCGCGCGCTGCGTCAGGCCCTGAGCCACCTCAGCAACGACTTCCAGGCCGCCTTCACGATGGGGGATCCAACGGACCTGCTGATCGGTTTGCTGTCCCGGCTGGCCAAGACGCGCGCAGCCGGACCGGAGCCCTGTATGGCTGCCTGCAGCGACGAAGAACTCGACTTTCTGCCGCCGCCGCTATCCGACCCCGGCCGCCGCCCCGGGCCCCCGCCCCACCGGCTGCGAGCCTATGCCGGCGTCAAGCCCAAGGCCATACCCCACGCCGATCGATTGCCTGCCCATATCCCGTAGCGCGTGCGGGGTCGGGAACGCGCGGCCAAGGCGATGCCAACGCGGCGGCCAGCGCGGTCCGGACATTCGCCTGTCATGAAGAACCGCTGATCACTGGAGGAGGCCATGCCGATCAACGCGTGTGGTTCTGTCGTTCGCGAGACGCAACGGGAGGCGTTCCAGCCGGACGTCTCTACCGGAAATCACAGTGCTGGCGCCGCAATGGGCGACACCACGGTACGGCGGTCGCATGGACTGTTGCAGCCGGAGCGGGCATCTAGTTCGCGGGTGGAACACGTCGCCGGACATCGCGAACCGATCGGCGGTGCATCCGGCGAGCAGTGGCCTCCGGGCTTCGCGACGCATGCAAGGCTGGCCCAGGCAAGGGAATGGCACCTGCTCAATGAAGTGACGTACGCGATCTGGGGAAGCGCGACGACAGGTCGGGCGGGACTCCAGGTCAGCGCGTTCGCCACCGGGAAATTCGATACGCTCTCCATCACGTCTCTTGCGCCGGCCACCAGCGAGGCCGGGGTCGCGGGGGCTGTCTTTGCCATCGTGGAAGCGGCCGGGGTGCTGCATCTGACATGGAAAGCGGGCAGAAAGAAGGTGGAGCTGGACGAATGCAAACGGCAAAACGCGCAGGGTCATGCCCACTTCGTCCAGCGCCATGCCGAGCGCCAGCGCCGGATAGGATGGCTGCTCGCCCGGCAACGGGCACTGGAAGGGACGTTGCCGGGTTTGCCGGCGTCCGAGTCCAGCGATCAGCGACCGCATGCCGGGCTTGTGGCCGATGACAAGGCTTCGGCAGCGATGCTGGCCGATGTCGCGCTCGAGCTGCGGGACGTGAGGATTGGGCTCGAGAAGCAGGCGCTGGATCTCGTCGAGGACCTCGAACACTACATCCTGTACGAACAGGCGGCGAACGAACTGGGGCAGGCGAATGACAATATTCGTGCACTGGGCGTGGCCACCGCGCGGGACGTCGTCATTCAGCTGGGCGGCAGCGCCTGCACCGTTGCATCTGCGGTCGGAAAGGCCGGCGTTCCGGGTGTGGAGCTCGCGCCGGTCGGTGTCGCCGGTGGCGCGTTCAGCGTGGCGATGGGTGCCCTGCATATGGCCGCCGGTTTTCTGAGCTGGTATCAGTCCGCGCGCCGGCTCGACGATATCCGTGCGGCTCGTGGTCGCGGCTCGAACTGGTTGACATCGGACTACCGACGGCAGCGTGCGGCCGCCATGGCCGATGCGTTCCACGAGACGCGCAGCGAGATGGCCTTCGGTACCCCGAATTCACAGGCCGACGGGGCGGCACTGCAATCGGCGGAGCAGACGCAACGAATGCAACAAGCGCTTCAGCCGGATCCGTCCAAAGGGGCGGACATGGAACGTGCCAACGAGCTGGTCGACATCCTGATGCATCACCGCGAGCAGGCGTTTCAGACCATCGAATCGGCGGAGCGGCGCAAGATCTGGTGGTCGAGGTTGCGCACGATATACGGTGCGGTTTCCGTTGGCATCGGTGTGGGCGCAATCCTGGCCACGACGGCATTCGGCCTGATTCCACCGGTCGGCATCATCGTGGGCGCCGTCGCGCTGCTGGCCGGTACGGTGTGGCTGCTGATCGCCTGTGTACGCCTTTATCAGGACCGGCGCGCTGGCCGTGCGGAATCGGCGCGAGACGAACAGGCTCGCGCGCAAGTCGGACACTTCGTCGAGGCAAAACGCGATGCCACCGTGGACGACATGCGGAACAACCGCTTCCTGGCCATCGACGTGTTGCTGCGAGCCTTGTTCGATCACGAGCAGCCCGTCGCCAGAGGCGTACTGTGGGAGGTCCTGGCCGCGCTCGAAATGGATCGCGCCCTGATTCACGCACTGGAGTTGCGATCGTCGGTGCGGCTCGACGGCGTCTACGCCGATGACCGCCGTACCATGATCGAAAGGGCGCGGTGCTGCGCCTCTGCCATCGACGAGGCGGCACTGAAGAAGGTGATCGAAGGCATGAGCCTGCGTAGCGACGACGCGATGCTTGCGCTGTTGCGGCAGCTGTTTCAGGACTTCATCGAAGGCAAGACGCCGATGCGGCTGGAGTACCAGCGCCGCACGGGGTTCTTTGCGTATCTGGCCGGGCAACTCCCTGCAGGTGTCCGCAGTAGGTTGGGGCTGGGCAGTCGCCCCGCCGCACGGCCCGCGCCAGCGCTCGCGGTGACGGTGCAGGCAAGCGAAGCGACGGAGCGGACCGCCCTGATCGCGGAGCCGGACATGCCGATGCTGGTCGAGCCTTCGCCGGTCGCCTTCACTGACGCGGTGAGGGCGACCGGCCCGTCCACTCAGACGTTCGTCCGGAACGGATGGTACTGATACAGCCACGTCTCCGACAGCGGCTTGCCGTTCAGACGCAGGAACAGCCGCATGTCGACCGGCTCGTCGCCGTCGACGGTCAGGTCGAACTGCGCGCGCCAGTGGCCCGGCACGCCGTTGGGCACGGCCTCGGTGAAGATGTACGAGAACTTGCCGCGCGAGGCCCACAGCACGGCCTCGGGCTTGGTGCCGAATGGCAGGCCTTCGAGCGGTGCGCCCTTGAACTCGACCATGAACTTGCGCACGCCCGGCGGGCGCGGCTGGCCGGGCTGGCCGCCGTTGCCCATGCGCGTGGCCACGCAGCGGGCCAGCGGCGTGGGATAGGGTTCGTCCGCCAGCCAGTGCAGGCGGTAGCGCAGGCGATAGGCGTTGCCGGCCTTGGCCGGCGCCTTCGGCACCCACATCGCGACGATGTTGTCGTGAATCTCGTCGTCGGTCGGGATCTCGATCAGCTGCACGCTTCCCGCGCCCCAGCCCTCGCGCGGCTCGACCCACAGGCTCGGCCGGCGCTCGTAGAAGACGCCGTCCTGGTAGTGGTCGAAATTGCGGTCGCGCTGCAGCAGGCCGAAGCCGCGCGGGTTGTCGTCGCCGAAGGCGGACGCGATGGTGCGCGGCGGATTGTTCAGCGGGCGCCAGATGCGCTCGCCCGCGCCGGTCCACATCGCCAGCCCGTCGGAGTCGTGCACCTCGGGGCGCCAGTCGACGCCGGTGCGCTTGACCGACTCGGAATACCAGAACATCGAGGTCAGCGGTGCCAGGCCCAGGCGCCCGACGTCCTTGCGCAGGAACAGCGCGCAGTCGACGTCCATCACCACGCCCTTGGCGCGCTGCATCGTGAAGCGGTAGGCGCCGGTGACGCTGGGCCCGTCGAGCAGCGCGTGCACGGTGACGGTATCGCTGCCGTCGCGCGGCGCCTCGAAATAGAAATGAGTGAAGGAGGGGAATTCCTCGGGCTTGTCCGGCTGCGCGACATCGACCGCGATGCCGCGCGCCGACAGGCCGTACTGATAGAGCTCGCCGATCGCGCGGAAGTACGAGGCGCCAAGAAAGGCGACCCAGTCGTTCTTGCGCCAGTCGAGCTTCTTCTGGTCGCCGAGCCGGCTCTCCTGGAAGCGAAAGCCGGCGAATCCGCTGCCGCGCGGCAGCTTGCGCGCCGGGCTGTTGGCCGGCATGTCGAAATACGACTCGTCGTAGACGATCTCGCGGGCAGTGCCCCCCGAACTTGCGCCGCCGGTCTCGACCAGATGCATCCGGACCGGCACGCGGAAGAAGGTGCCCAGGTGGAAGAAGGTCACCGGAAACTGGCCGGGACCGTCGGCAAAGAGCGCATCGTCGGTGCGATAGCGGATCTTGCCGTGTTCCTCGTAGTCGATGCGGGCCAGGATGTCGGCCGGCGGGGAGGGGGGCGCGACATACGGCCGGCCTGCCATGGTGCGGGCCAGTTCGACCAGGCCCTCGTGGGTGAAGGGTTGGCCCTTGGCCAGTTTGATGCGGCCGGCGGCCAGAGCGGAAGCGGGAATGCCCAGTGCGGCGAGCGCAGCAGTGGCGGCGGCGGAGACCAGCACGGTCCGTCGGTTCATTTTCGGCATGCGGTGAATCGGCGTCTGGCGCCTTCAATGAAGTTGCAGAAAAGACGCCCGCTGGCGCAAAAAGTTCGACGGCTCCGTGGGGAGCCGGACGCCGCGGGCACGACAGAACGCAGCATGGTACCGCATGGCCCCGGCGCACTCGGCACTTGAAGGCATGCGCTACGGACGCGGTCGAGACGTGACAAGGAGCAGACGAGACGCGCGGAGGCCGGGGTGAGACCGGGCTGAGACCTTGCCGGACGCTGGTTGGAGGGCTGCCTGGACCTTGCTGGCACCTTCTTGGACCTTGCTCGGACTCGCCCCGCACGCAAATAGAGGTTGTGATTCCGCGCTTGTGAAATATAGTATGTGATATATCAATTCACCAAAAAAGCACGGGAGACAGCCATCATGAAGGTATGTATCTACGGCGCCGGCGCCATCGGCGGCTACATCGGCGCGCAACTGGCCGGGGCGGGCGTCGACGTCAGCTTCGTCGCACGTGGGCCGCACCTGGCGGCGATGCAGGCGAACGGCGTCAAGCTGCTGATCGACGGCGAGGAGCGGGTGCAAAAGGTCCGCTGCACCTCGGACCCCCGCGAACTCGGCGAACAGGACTATGTGTTCATCACGCTGAAAGCCCATTCGGTGCCAGGCGTGGTCGACCTGATGCAGCCGCTGCTGGGGCCGGATACCGCGATCGTCACCGGCGTCAACGGCATCCCCTACTGGTATTTCTATCGGCACGGCGGCGAGCTGGCCGGCACCACGCTGCAGAGCGTCGATCCGGGCGGCCGGCAATGGAGCGGCTTCGGTCCCGAGCGCGCGATCGGCTGCGTGCTCTATCCCGCGGCGGAAATCGCCGCGCCGGGCGTCATCCGGCACGTCTACGGCAAGAAATTTCCGCTCGGCGAACCTGACGGCACGCGCTCGGAACGGGTGCTGCGCCTCAGCGAGGCGATGCTCGCAGCCGACCTGGAGGCGCCGGTGCGCGAGGACATCCGCAACGAGATCTGGCTCAAGCTGTGGGGCAATCTGTGCTTCAACCCGATCAGCGCGCTGACCCACGCGACGCTGGACGTCATCACGTCCGACCCGGGCACGCGCGCGCTGTCGAGGCAGATGATGCTCGAGGCCAAGTCGATCGCCGAACGCTTCGGCGTGCATTTCCGCGTCGATGTCGAGCGGCGGATCGACGGCGCGGGGGCCGTGGGGGCGCACAAGACCTCGATGCTGCAGGATCTGGAGGCGGGCAGGGCGATGGAAATCGACCCGCTGCTGACGGTGGTGCAGGAGATGGGCCGGCTGGTCGGCCAGCCGACGCCGATGATCGACGCGGTGCTGTCGCTGATCAAGCAGCGCGAGCGGATGGCGCAGGCGGCGTGAGCGCGGCCGGGCCCGCCATGGCGGCCACCATGGCGCTGGCCGTGGTGACCGCCATGACGGTGACCATGGCCGGGGCGGCGCAGCGGGTCGGTTGCGCCGCCGCCACGCCTGGACGATGCCGCCAGATCGAAGTGGCGGTGCACGCGTTCTGATATACCATATACAAAAATCGAAAGAGCGATCCCATGTCCGTGCAACCCGCGCAACGTCAAGCCGAGATGTCTTCCGCCACTGCCTCAGATGCGCCTCCCCCGGGCCTGGCGCTGTCCCTGCAGCCGATCAACGCCGGCGCCAGCCTGCGCGACCAGGCCTACGCGATGCTGCGGCAGGCGATCGCCGATGCCGACATCTACCAGTCGCGCGAGGAGATCCGGCTCGACGAGCGCGTCCTGAGCGAAGCGCTCGGCGTCAGCCGCACGCCGATCCGCGAGGCGATGACGCTGCTGGAGCAGGAAGGCTTCCTGCGCACGGTGCCGCGCCGCGGCATCTACATCATGCGCAAGACCAAGCGCGAGATCGTCGAGATGATTCAGATGTGGGCCGCGCTGGAGAGCATGGCCGCGCGCCTGGCGACGCTGCATGCGACCGACGAGGAAATCTCCCGGCTGCGGCATATGTTCGACAACTTCCGCGATACCACGCCGGCCGAGCATATCCAGGAATACTCGGACGCCAATATCGCGTTCCATCAGGCGATCGTGCAGCTGTCGAAGTCGCAGATCATCATGGACACGATCAAGAACATCTTCATCCACGTCCGTGCGATCCGGAAGATGACGATCTCGCAGAGCGACCGCGCCGCGCGCTCGATCGTCGACCATCTGCGCATCATCGAGGCGCTGGAAAAACGCGATACCGAACTGGCGGAACGGCTGGTGCGCCAGCACTCGCTGGACCTGGCCGACTACGTCGAGAAGAACTGCGATTTTCTCGACTGACGACAGTCCCGCGGCACGCGCCGCAAGCATCGAAGGCCGGTTCGCCGGCCTTTTTTCATGTCGCCGCCCGAATCATGTCTCCGCGGCATGCTGGCCCCGCCGCATCATGGCCGCACCAGCATCACGCCCGCGCCTGCGTCTCCCGCACGAATTCCGAGGCCGACTCCAGCAGCCATTCCCGCAACCGCGACATCGCGTCGCTGACCGGCTGCATTTCGGGATAGACGAGGTAGTACCCGCCCGATGACGGCATCGCCAGCGGCACCGGCATCACCAGCTCGCCTTCCTCCAGATAGCGCTCGACCAGGAAGCGCGGCACCAGCCCGATGCCCAGCTTCGCGCGCGCGGCGGCGATCACCATGCTGTGGTGGTCGTAGCGCGTGCCGCGCATCGCATTGACGTCCTCGACGCCTGCGAGGCGCATCCATTGTTCCCACTCGAACTGGCGCGTCGACAGATGCAAAAGCTCCGCCCCGGCGATATCGGCCGGGCGGATGCGCTTGCGGCCGCCGAAGTAGTCGGGATGGCAGACCGGCACCGACTCCTCGGGAAACAGCGGGTCGGCGCGCGCTCCCGGATAGTGCGGCTCGCCGAAGTGGATGGCGGCGTCGAAATCCGTTCCGTCGAACAGGAACACGTCCGAGCGCGCGGTCAGGTTCAGCACCACCTGCGGATGGCGCGCGTAGAAGTCGGGCAGCCGCGGAATCAGCCATTCGACCGCCAGCGTCGGCAGGCAGGCGAGCTCGACGATGCCGCCGCTGCCCTCGTGCGCCATGATGTCCAGCGTATCGCGCTGCAGCTTGCGCAGCGTTTCGCGGACCTGCCGGCTGTACAGCGTGCCGGCCGGCGTCAGCGTCAGCCGCTGGTTGACGCGATGGAACAGCTGCACGCCGAGCTGGCTTTCCAGCGTGGCGATCTGCCGCGACACCGCGCTCTCGGTGACGTAGAGATCGGCCGCCGCGCGGCGCAGGTTCAGATGCGAGGCGGCGGCCTCGAAGGCGCGAAGACTGGACAGGCTGGGGACGCGAAAAGCCATTGGCGCGATGGGGTGGAACGTGGTTGCGAAGTGGGCAGGACGTGGGCGGGGCGTAGGTGCGACGTGGCCCGCAAAGTTGATGCGTTTTTCTCATCAACCCCGGAAAATTTCTCGCTTGAGCACCGTTCGGGGATGAGAAAGAATCGGCGCCGTAGCAAATACCAAAGCCAATACCAACACCAATACCAACACAGCAAGAGCCCCCGGAGGAGACCGCATGACAAAGATGAACCCGTCCCGCATTCCTGCTGCCATCGCTGCCGCCATCGCGGCCGTCGCGCTGGCCGTGCCGATGACCTCAGCCGTAGCGCAGACGCAGGATTTTCCGAACAAGGCGGTCCGCATCGTCGTGCCGTACCCGCCGGGCGGGACGACCGATATGGTAACCCGGCTGATCGGCGATCAATTGTCGAAGGTCTGGGGCCAGCCGGTCATCGTCGACAACCGTCCCGGTGCCGGCGGCATCGTCGGCACCAGCCTGGCGGCGAAGGCGCCGTCCGACGGCTATACGCTGCTGATGGGCTCGGTCGGCGAGTTCGCCATCAATCCGACGCTGTACCGCAAGCTGGCCTACGACGTCGCCGATTTCGCGCCGGTGTCGCTGGTCGCCCGCGTGCCGAACGTGCTGGTGATGTCGCCCGCGTTCGCCGAGCGCTCCAGGGTGATGTCGCTGCCCGATTTCGTCGCCTATGTGAAGGCCAATCCGAAGAAGGTCAACATGGCCTCGGCCGGCAACGGTACCTCGACCCATCTGGCCGGCGAGCTGTTCCAGCGCATGACCCACACCGAGATGAGCCACGTGCCCTACAAGGGCAGCAGCCCGGCGATCTCGGACATGATGGCCGGCAATGTCGACGTGATGTTCGACAACCTGCCCGCCTCGCTCGAATTCATTCGCGCCGGCAAGCTCAAGCCGCTGGCGGTGACCTCGGCGCAGCGCTCGCCGGCGCTGCAGGATGTGCCGACGGTGGCCGCAGCCGGTCCGGTGCCGGGCTTCGACGCGACGCCGTGGTTCGGCCTGTTCGCGCCGAAGGGGGTGTCGCCGGCGGTGGCCGAGAAGGTCAGCAAGGACCTGGCGGTCGCGCTGAATGACGCGAAGATCCTCGGCCGCATGCGCAATATCGGCGCCGAACCGGCCTTCAACACGCCCACCCAGTTCGCCGAACTGGTCAAGCGCGACCGCGAGAAGTGGGGCGAGGTCGTCAGGCAGTCCGGCGCGACCATCGATTGATTTCCGTCGGCGGCGGCCTGCATGGCGGTCCGCCGTTCTTTTCGCAGGCCGGTGCCGCCGCGCCCGCGATCCGTTTTCCCAAGCCATCGTCTTCATTGTCTTCAGAGTCTCCATGTCCAACCACATCCTCTCTCTGGTGTCCGCCTGCGTGGGCGCGACCAAGGCCGCCAAGCTGCTGTCGCTGATCGAAACGCCCGCGGGCCTGCCCGCCGGTGCCGCCGGCCAGCCCAGCCGTGCCGAAATCGCGCACGCGCTGAACGTGGTGCTGTTCGACGGCATCCTGACGCGCGTGCCGACCGGCCGCGAGTACACCGAGGATGTCGCCGCCGCTGGCGGCAAGGTCAACTTCGACCATGGCGCGCTGCGCACGGTGGCGTGGCAGGCCAATGGCCAGCTGCCTCCTGGCGAGGCGGCCTTCACGCGCTTCCTGCGGCCGCTGGGCTATCGCCTGAACGGCACCTATCCGCTCGACCGCATCGGCATGACCGGCCGCTCCTATGCGCATGAAGACGCGCCGGACGGCATCGCGCAGTTCTTCGTCAGCGAATTCCACCCCGAGCGCTTCAGCGCCGAGCTGCAGGCCGCGGTGACCCGCGTGGTGTCGACCTCGGTCGATCCGCTGCGTCCGGACACGGTGGCGCTGCTGTGGAAGCTCGACCGCGACCGCACGCTGCCGCAGGACGAGGCCATCCACGTGATCCGCAACCTCACCGCCTGCTTCGAGCGCCATCACGACACGCCGCGGCTGGAGGACTACCAGCGCATCCTGCAGGAATCGGCCGAGATGGCGTGGATCGCCACCGAGGGCAATGCCTTCAACCACGCGACCGACCGCGTCGAGGACGTGTTCGCGCTGAGCGACCAGCAGCGCGCGCTCGGCCGGCCGATCAAGGAACAGGTCGAGGTGTCGGGCAGCGGCCGCGTCAAGCAGACCGCGTTCCGCGCCGATCCGGTGATGCGCGAGTTCGTCGGCGCCGCCGGCGAGATCGTGATGCGCGAGGTGCCGGGTTCGTTCTACGAGTTCATCACGCGCGACCGCTATGCCGATGGCGGCAGCCAGAACAAGCTGGACCTGGGCTTCGATGCCTCCAACGCGCAGGGCATCTTCAAGATGACCGCGGCCACGGTCTGAGGCCGCGCAGATGTCGTCCAGCAAGGAGCTGATCGGGTTTCTGTCGCAGGCCCATCCGGACCTCGACGTGCTGACCGATGCGACCGACCGCGCCGGCTACGAGACCGGCGCGCGCTACGGCGCCGGCACCGCAGCGGCGGTGGTGCGGCCGGCCACGCGCGAACAGGTGCAGGCCGTGGTGGCCGCCGCGCAGCGCTTCGGCGTGCGGCTGGTCGTGCAGGGCGCGAACACCGGCCTGGTCGGTGCGTCGACGCCCGATGCGGGCGGCGAGCAGATCGTGCTGAGCACCGCGCGCCTGAAGGGCGCCATCGCGGTCGACCCGCTGAACCAGTCGGTGACCGTCGGTGCCGGCGTGCTGCTCAGCGAGCTCAATACCCGGCTCGCGCAGGACGGCCTGTTTTTCCCGGTGGACCTGGGCGCCGACCCGACCATCGGCGGCATGATCGCCGCCAATACCGGCGGCGCGCGGCTGCTCAAGTACGGCGACGTCCGGCAGAACCTGCTGGGGGTCGAGGCGGTGCTGGCCGAGCCGGCCGGCGAACTGCTGGACCTGAACCGGGCGCTGCGCAAGAACAATGTCGGCTTTGATTTCAAGCAGCTGTTCGTCGGCACCGGCGGTGCCTTCGGCGTGGTCACCGCGGCGACGCTGCGGGTCTATCCGCTGCCGGCGCAGACCGCCACCGCGCTGCTGGTGCCCACCGGCGTGGCCGAGCTCGAGGCGCTGCTGCTGGCGCTGAACGCGGAGCTGGGCGATTTCCTGTCGTCGTGCGAGGGCATCTCGCGCGAAGCGGCGCAGGCCGTGGTGCGCCACCTGGACGATGTCGAGGACCCCTTCGCCGAGATGGAAGGGGCCGACTACGCGATGCTGGTCGAGCTGTCGTCGACGATGCCGAGCCGCGCCGGCGGGCTCGATCTCGAGGCGCTGCTGATGGACTTCCTGGAGCGCCACTACGGCACGCTGATCGGCAACGCGGTGGTCGGCAAGCCCGAGGCGCTCTGGCGCCTGCGCCATTCAATCACCGAGTCGATCCGCAACGAAGGCAAGATCATCGCGCTGGACCTGTCGGTGCCGCGCTCGCGCTTCCCGGCGTTCCGCGCAGAGGCGCGCGCGCTGATCGCCGCGCGCTATCCGTGGCTGCGCATCTACGACTTCGGCCATCTCGGCGACGGCGGCGTTCACCTGAACATGGTCTGGCCGCTGCAGGACGCGCCGGCCTACGACGAGGCGGTGGCGAGCGAGGTCCGTGCCGAGCTGTACCGGCTGACGGTCGAGCGTTTCGACGGCAGCTTCAGCGCGGAACACGGCATCGGCCCGTACAACGAACGCTTCTATCGCGATTTCACCGCGGACGCCGTGCTCGGCCATGTCGGCGCGATGCAGTCGCGGCTCGATCCGCGCCGCACGCTGAGCCGCCTGTGGCTCGGCAAGGGCGAATGACGGGCCCGGACGAATGACCAGACCGGACCAATGACAAGCACGGACGCCACCATGTTCCCCTTTGCCTCGGCCTTCCAGCAGCCGGTCGGCTCGCCGATCCGCGAGCTGTTCCCCTACCTGTCCCGCCCGGGCATGATCTCGTTCGCCGGCGGCTACCCGGCCGCCTCGACCTTCGATACCGCGGCGATCGGCCAGTGCATGGCCGAGGCGCTGGCCAGCCATCCGGCCGAATGCCTGCAATACGGCGCCACCGAAGGCGTGCCGGCGCTGCGCGAGGCGCTGAGCCGGCAGATGGGGCAGGCCGGCGCGCCGACGCCCGCCGAACGGATCCTGGTGACCTCGGGCTCGCAACAGGGCTTCGACTTCCTGGTGCGCGCCTTCGTCGAGCCCGGCGTGCCGGTGATCGTCGAGGCGCCGACCTATCCGGCCGCGATCCAGGCGCTGCGCCTGGCCGGTGCCCGGCTGGTGCCGGTGCGGGCCGATGCCGAAGGGATCGATACCGTCGCGCTGGACCAATGCCTGCGCGACTGCGCGCCGGCCGAGCGCCCGCGCCTGATCTATCTGGTGCCGACCTTCGCCAATCCGACCGGCGCGACGTTGTCGCTTCGGCGGCGTCAGGAGGTGCTGCGGCTCGCCGCGCAATACGAGCTGCTGGTGATCGAGGACGATCCGTACGGCTGCCTCGCCTTCGACGGCGCGCCGCCCGCGACGCTGCTGTCGATGGCAAACGGCGAGCCCGCACTGCGCGACCGCATCATCTACCTGGGCAGCCTGTCGAAGACCGTGGCCCCCGGCCTGCGGATCGGCTGGATGGCCGCGCATCCCGACGTGGTGCGGCGCGCGGTGCTGGCCAAGCAGGCCTCGGACCTGTGCACGCCGCCGTGGATCCAGCGCGCGATGGCCGCCTATCTGGACGCCGGCCATCTGCGCGGACAGATCGCGCGCATCGTCGCGGTCTACCGCGACAAGCGCGACGCCATGGTGTCGGCGCTCGATCGCGAGCTCGGCGGCCGCGTCGACTATGCGCGGCCTGGCGGTGGCATGTTCGTCTGGGCCTCGCTGCCCGAGGGCGTCGATTCCGCCGCACTGCTGCGCGAGGCGATCGAGGAAAACGTGCTGTTCGTCCCCGGCAAGGCCTTCCACGTGGCAACCGGGCAGCCATCACCGGCGCTGCGGCTGTCGTTCGCGACGCCGTCGGTGGCCGAAATCGAAGAGGGCGTACGGCGCCTCGCGCGCGCGTTGGCGAGGGTCTGACGGGCCCGGGCGGCGGCATTCCCCGGTAATATCGCGGGGCTTCGGGCTTGCCCGTCATCCTGTCCTTGATCGCCTTGCCCGCCGCCTTGCCCGCCGCCTTGCCCGCCGCCCTCCCGACAGCCTTCCCGACCGCCCGATGGAATATCTGATCATCGCCCTTGGCGCCGCCCTGGCGGGATTCGTGCAGGGGCTGTCGGGCTTTGCCTTCGGCATGGTGGCGATGTCGCTGTGGGCATGGACGCTGGAACCGCGCATGGCCGCGGTGCTGACGGTGTTCGGCTCGCTGACCGGGCAATTGATCGCCGCGGTGCGCGTGCGGCGCGGCTTCGATGTCGCGGCGCTGGCGCCTTTCATTGCCGGCGGGCTGGCCGGCATTCCGCTCGGCATGCTGCTGCTGCCGTATCTCGACATGGCCTCGTTCAAGACCGCGATCGGCGCCTTCCTGGTGCTATGGTGCCCGGCCATGCTGATGGCGCGGCGGCTGCCGCCGCTGCGCTGGGGCGGCCGCAGCGGCGATGCCGGCGCCGGCCTGATCGGCGGCGTGATGAGCGCGATCGGCGGGTTCAGCGGCACCGTGCCGACGCTGTGGTGCACCTTGCGCGGCTATCAGAAGGACCGGCAGCGCGCCATCATCCAGAACTTCAACCTGACCATCCTGGCCGTGACGATGACGGTCTACCTGATCGCGGGCAACGTCACCGCCGAGATGCTGCCCCGGTTCGCGGTGGTCGCGCCCGCGATGCTGATTCCCACGCTGATCGGCGCAAAGGTCTATCACCGCATCGACGAGGCGCGTTTCCGCGCGATCGTGCTGACGCTGCTGACGGTGTCGGGCGTGATGATGCTGGCATCGGGTTTGCCGACGGTGCTCGGCCGCATCGGCTGACGACGGCGATCCTGCGAGTGTGGTGGGCCTGTAGCACGGCCGCCGCCGCCGCGGCATCGCGCAACGGCGGCGGCGCGACAGGCTACGGTGCTACACCCCCAGCGCTTTCGCCATCGTCTGCCCCAGTTCGGCCGGCGAGCGCGATACGTGGATGCCGGCCGCGCGCATCGCCTCGATCTTGGCATCGGCGGTACCGCTGCCGCCCGAGATGATGGCGCCGGCATGGCCCATGCGCCGGCCCGGCGGCGCGGTGGTGCCGGCGATAAAGCCGACCACCGGCTTGTCGCTGCCGCTGTCGCGCAGGAACTGCGCGGCTTCCTCCTCCGCCGAACCGCCGATCTCGCCGATCATGATGATGCCCTCGGTGTCGTCGTCCTCGAGGAACAGCCGCAGGCAATCGATGAAGTTGGTGCCGTTGACCGGATCGCCGCCGATGCCGATGCAGGTCGACTGCCCCAGACCGGCCGCGCTGGTCTGCGCCACCGCTTCATAGGTCAGCGTGCCGGAGCGCGACACCACGCCGATCCTGCCGGGCCGATGGATATGGCCGGGCATGATGCCGATCTTGCATTGCCCCGGCGTGATCACGCCCGGACAGTTCGGACCGACCAGGCGCGTGCGCGAGCCAGCCAGCGCGCGCTTGACGCGCACCATGTCCAGCACCGGGATGCCCTCGGTGATGCAGACCACCAGCTCGAGGCCGGCGTCGACCGCTTCGAGGATCGCGTCGGCCGCGAAGGGCGGCGGCACGTAGATCACGGAGGCCTGCGCGCCGGTGCGCTCGGCCGCCTCGGCCACGGTGTCGAACACCGGCAGGCCGAGGTGGGTCTCGCCGCCTTTGCCGGGCGTCACGCCGCCGACCATCCTGGTGCCGTAGGCCAGCGCCTGTTCGGTATGGAAGCTGCCCTGCGCGCCGGTCAGGCCCTGGCACAGCACCCTGGTGTTGTTGTCGATCAGCACGGCCATCTCAATGTCCTCCCCGCTTGGTGTTCCTCGTGGCCGCGACGACCTTGGTCGCGGCGTCGGCGAGGTCGTCCGCCGAGACGATCGGCAATCCCGAATCCCGCAGGATGGCCTTGCCCAGTTCGACGTTGGTGCCTTCGAGCCGCACCACCAGCGGCACGGTCAGGTCGACCTCGCGCGCGGCCGCGACCACGCCCTCGGCGATCACGTCGCAGCGCATGATGCCGCCGAAGATATTGACGAGAATCCCTTCGACATTGCGGTCGGCCAGGATCAGACGGAACGCCGTCGCCACGCGCTCGCGCGTCGCGCCGCCGCCGACGTCGAGGAAGTTGGCCGGCTTGCCGCCATGCAGCTGGATGATGTCCATCGTCGCCATCGCCAGGCCGGCGCCATTGACCATGCAGCCGATATTGCCGTCGAGCTTGACGTAGTTCAGCGCATGGCGCGCGGCCTCGGTCTCGGCCGGGTCTTCCTCGGCCTCGTCGCGCATCGCCTCGATATCGGGATGGCGGAACAGCGCGTTGTCGTCGAAGTTGAACTTGGCGTCCAGCGCCATCACGTGGCCGCTGTGCGTGACCACCAGCGGATTGATCTCGACGATCGAGGCGTCCAGCTCGGTGAAGGCGCGATAGGCCGCCAGGAACAGCCGCGTGGCCTCGCCGATCTGCTTGCCGCGCAGGCCGAGCCCGAAGGCCAGGCGCCGTGCGTGGAAGGACTGGATGCCGGTGGCCGGATCGATCGCCAGCTTCAGGATCTTCTCCGGCGTGTGCGCGGCCACCTCCTCGATGTCCATGCCGCCTTCGGTCGATGCCATCAGCGTGATGCGCGAGGTTGCGCGGTCGATCAGCATGCCGAAATAGAGCTCGCGCGCGATGTCGCAGCCTTCCTCGACATAGAGGCGCCGCACCTCGCGGCCGGCCGCGCCGGTCTGCTTCGTGACCAGCACCGCGCCGAGCATCTTGCCGGCTTCCTCGCGCACCGCCTCGAGCGAACGCGCCACGCGCACCCCGCCCTTGCCGCCGGGATCGTTCTGGAAGCGTCCGGCGCCGCGGCCGCCGGCATGGATCTGCGATTTGACGACCCAGAGCGGGCCCCCGAGTGTGCGCGCCGCGTTGGCTGCCTCGTCCGGCGTGAACGCAACCGCGCCCCGCGGCACGGCGACGTCGTAGCGCCGCAGCAGCTCCTTGGCCTGATATTCGTGAATGTTCACTGTCTCCTCACTGGTTTGGATACGTCGTTGTGGTGGCTGACAGGAGGGGGCGGCATTGCGCCGGAAGCCTGCGTGGATATGGTATGTAATATATCAATGCGCAACAAGGCGAATTATTGGCCGGCAGCGATACACGATCACGATCGCGTCGGAATTGATGCGCGCCGCCACTAAGCGCAAGCGTTTATAGGAGTTGGCCGAATTTATCGGCATGAAAATGACTGTTTTGCTGCGATGCGTCGTCGAAATTCGGCGCCTCTCCCACATTTTCTCCTTGCCGACCTTTGATATATCACATACGGTATGTCATCAAGATCGCCCGAAACGATCGATTCGCGTCGCAAGCCGGCAGCCCTGCCGAAAGAAGAAGGTGAAGCGGTGCGTGCCCATGCAAACGGCCCGCCCGGAGTCCAACGAGGAGACCAACACATGTCTGCAGTCGTATCGCTGCGGCCGGAATCGACGACGGCCGATGACACCCTGAAGCAGAAGAGCCGGGATGCCGGCATCGTGTCGGGCGGCCATCTGGTCGCGCGGGCGCTGAAGAACGAAGGGGTCGATACCATCTTCACGCTCTGCGGCGGCCATATCATCGACATCTACGATGGCTGCGTCGACGAGGGGATCCGCATCATCGACGTGCGTCACGAACAGGTCGCCGCGCATGCGGCCGACGGCTATGCGCGCCAGACCGGCAAGCTCGGCTGCGTGGTGACCACCGCCGGGCCGGGCTGCACCAATGCCGTCACCGGCATCGCCACCGCCTTCCGCTCCGAAAGCCCGGTGCTGCATATCGGCGGGCAGGGCGCGCTGACCCAGCACAAGATGGGCTCGCTGCAGGATCTGCCGCACGTCGACATGATGGCGCCGATCACCAAGTTCGCCGCCACCGTGCCGAGCACCGAGCGCGTCGCCGACATGATCTCGATGGCCGCGCGCGAATGCTTCAACGGCGCGCCCGGGCCCGCCTATCTGGAGATTCCGCGCGACGTGCTGGACCGCGAGGTCGACGTCGCCCGCGCGGTGGTGCCGCGCCCCGGCCACTATCGCGCCTCGACGAAGTCGATCGGCGATCCGCGCGACATCGAGAAGCTCGCCGACATCCTGGTCAATGCCGAGCGTCCGGCCATCCTGTTCGGCCAGCAGGTGTGGACCGCGCGCGGTCATGAGGAAGCGATCGCGCTGCTGCGCGGGCTCGATATCCCGGGCTATTTCAATGGCGCGAGCCGCGGGCTGCTGCCGCCGGGCGATCCGCATCACTTCGACCGTACCCGCTCGCAGGCCTTCGCCAATGCAGACGTGCTGGTGATCGTCGGCACGCCGTTCGACTTCCGCATGGGCTACGGCAAGCGCATCAGCAAGGAGCTGACGCTGGTGCAGATCGACATGGACTACCGCACCGTCGGCAAGAATCGCGAGATCGACCTGGGGCTGGTCGGCGATCCCGGCGCGATCCTCGGCGCGGTGCTGCAGGCCGCCAGCGGCCGCATCAAGCAGGACAAGCGCCAGGCGCGCCGCAAGTGGATGGCGGACCTGACCGAGGCCGAAGGCGTGGCCACGCAGAAGCTGATGCCGCTGTTCCTGTCCGACAGCACGCCGATCCATCCGTATCGCGTCGCCCATGAGCTGAACGCCTTCCTCGGCGAGGACACCATCTATATCGGCGACGGCGGCGACGTGGTCACGATCTCCGCGCAGGCGGTGCGGCCGCGCAATCCGGGCCAGTGGATGGACCCGGGCGCGCTCGGCTCGCTCGGCGTCGGCACCGGCTTTGCCATCGCGGCGGGCCTGGCCAATCCGGGCAAGGAGGTGCTGTGCTACTACGGCGACGGCTCCTTCGGCATGACGGCCTTCGACATGGAGAGCGCCAACCGCTTCGGCGTGCCGTATCTGGCCGTGATCGGCAACAACTCGGCGATGAACCAGATCCGCTACGGGCAGCTGGCCAAGTACGGCGAGTCGCGCGGCAACGTCGGCAACCTGCTGTCCGACGTGCCGTTCAGCCAGTTCGCGCAGATGCTGGGCGGCTACGGCGAGGAGGTGCGCGATCCCGCGCAGATCGCCGGCGCGCTGCAGCGCGGGCGGGAATCGATCGCGCGCACCGGCAAGTCCGCGGTGATCAATATCTGGGTCGATCCGCGCGAATACGCCCCGGGCACCAAGAACCAGACCATGTACAAGTAGCCGGC